>JAOUOC010000121.1 GCA_029880585.1 Gammaproteobacteria bacterium | reverse complement strand
GGGTGGCAATATTGTTGGTGGTGCCAGTAATTTTATGAGTGGTTATTTTCATCGTCTTAAGCCGCAAGATTTCAGATTGCTCTCCGAGTTTGGAAAAATTGAAGGCGCCAATATTACAGACTGGCCCATCAGCTATGAAGATTTGGAGCCCTACTATACAAAAGTCGAATCTTTAATTGGCGTCTCTGGAAAAATTGTACAGCATCCTTTTCTTGAACCCAGAACCACACCGGATTATCCCTTTCCACCTACCGCAGAACATCCTGTTGCTTCGTGGTTTGATAAGGCTGCAAATGAGTTGGGTTATCATCCTTTGCCTATGGCCAGAGCGATACTATCTCAACCTTATAATAGTAGAAATAGTTGTGAGTACTCCGGCTATTGTGGCAGTTACGGTTGCCGTTCTGGTGCCAAAGGTAGTTCACGAGCCGCACTGATTGATTCAGTTAAACATCATGATAACTTTAACCTGATCACCTATGCCAAAGCCTACCACATTAATACAGACCAAAAAGGTAACGCCAGTTCTGTCGATTATTTTGACAGGCAAGGTAACAGCCAACGTATTGAAGCCAAGGCAGTAGTGGTCGCCTGTTACGCAATTGAATCCGCCCGTTTATTATTAAGTTCTGCAGGAAGCAAACATCCTGACGGGATTGGTAATAAATATCAGCAAATTGGCAAGAATCTTCATTGTTGCGCTGGTGGTGTAGGACACGGCACTTTTGATTTAACTCAATTGCCTATTGAACAAGCCAACCAACTGAAAGTCCGGGGGCCATTTTTTAATCGCGCCTTACAAGACTGGTATGTGATCAATGATAAATCCTATTTCGATACTCCGGTTAAAGGAGGCACTATTGATTTTGTTTTTGATCCGCCCTCACCCACAGCTGATGCCAATAGTCTGAAATGGGATGATGATGGTCAATTGGTTTGGGGTAGCGAATATAAGCAGAAACTGAAATCCAGTTTTACCCAATCCAGAGATTTTAAATTTGAAGTCTTTTGTGACTGGCTGCCAACCGATAGTTGCCATGTGAGTTTGGCAAGTGACGAAAAAGATAAATGGGGAAGTCCTGTTGCAAAGGTCTCGGCCGGATATCATCCTCATGATTTGAAAGTGGCACAATATCTGGTGGATAAAGGCGTAGAAGTCATGAAACAGATGGGGGCTAGCGAAGCACATGGTGACGTCTATTCCTCACCCACTTCTAATCTGGTAGCTGGTGGTTTGAGGTTTGGTCATGATCCCAAAACATCTGCGCTGGACGCTGATTGCAGAGTTCATGGTACCGATAATCTATTTGTCACCGATGGCAGCTTTATGCCCAATGGTGGCAGTGTCACTCCCACCTTTACTATTTATGCTAACGCTTTTCGGGTGGCTGATAAAATTAAGGGGCAGATAAGTTAGTTTTTGTATTTATTTTCTTTACCTATATAATCTTAAAAAGATCATAATGAAAAAATAAGGCAAGTTACTTGAAAATAATACTTTCTATCATTTTTATCTTATTTGTTTTTCTCGCAATCAAAATTTTTGATTCAGAAACAACTATCATTGACTTTTATGATATAGGTATTAGAGAAGATATCATTGAAGATAATATCTTCACAATTCCGGTACAAAGGCAACGTATTGAGGATATAAAACTTAATATTAGTGGTGGTTCAAAGAATCTTATCGCTCTTGAAGTTAATGAGATTAAGTTACAAATAACAGATAAAGGTATAATTACTAAACACATCTCGGGTTTTAAAAAATTAGAAAAAGCCATAGACAGCCAGTCTATTTTGCTTGATGCCTCCAGAACTTTCTACAAAAAGTACTGCGATAATATTCCAAACTGTACTCAAAAAATACGTGAAATAGGACATGAATTTATTTTATTCCACATATTGCAAGATTCAAATATCTCCTACCATCTGGTTAGAACAGGTAATTACGAGCCAGTCTGTACCTACACTCCTGAGTCTAATATTTCTTACGATAGGGCTTCTTATTACATCAATGAAAATAGTTACGGAATATATTTTTATGATAAATCTGAGAAGAAAATACTTTATATGGAAGAATGCTCTGCAAAAGAAGGTTTAAATGCAATCTCACTACAAGGATACAGCGAAAACTTTCTTATCCCAGTACAAATTGATCTTTTAAATAAAAAAATACATTATACCGAGAGGTACGCGAACGGATTGCCCGTATCAAAAGGCATTCTAGATCTGAATGATAAAGAAATGACAAATATCAGATTTCCATATACCAACAAAATGTTTTTTCGGAATTACATCCTGTCGTATCAATTTAAAAAAGAGGAAAAGAAACTTATGATGTCTTTGTATGATATTTCTACAAATCGTGTACATGAGCATGTTGTAAATCTATAACAACAAAGCTTTAAATCCTAACGGACAAGATAAAACTAACCGTTCGAAATATATCTCCATTAATCTTCATACTTGTTGTACCAGTCATTTTTTAGGAATATAATGGTGGTTGGCATTGGTATAAGTACTAGATGTCTAATCACACCAGTGTCAAGGCTGAAAAAATGGACCTTTGTTTTAGCTAAATAAGGAAACCTAGAGTTATGGATGCTGGAAGATCAAAAATAACGTCACGTACTCTTTTCAAAACTGGTTTAAAACGAACTAAATACCCTCATCAGGGTCATACAGGCGTGGTTTTAACTTTACATTTCTCGGTTTCATTTCTCAAATTTCCGTATCACTTGCTTGTTTTTACAGGTTAACTTTTTCGTATTGGTTTGTCATTTCTTTAAGAAAGGAGACAAATTAAATGAAAAGCTTTATTTTGAAATTTAGAACAATTGTAATGAAAGCTGCTATTGCTTGCGGCTTAATAATTGGGTTCTCTAGTCAGGTTTGGGCAACTGAACAAGGCGCAAAAAAGGAACTCCTGATAGGGCCTCTGGCAAATATATATTGCTATGATCTGGCACCATACCCTGGTGAAGTTTCAGACCAAATTCAGGATGGTTTTGTAATCTTCAACTATGATGATGAATCCGGAATATTAATGGCCACAGTTAAACTAAAAGGCGCAGAACCAGACACAGATTATCCCGTACGATTAATACAGAACGGTTACAATGGCTGCTGGATGGTTGATGGAATTCTATCCACTAATCGCATGGGAAATGGCGTGCTTCACATCGAAGAGCCAGGTGTTGGAAGTGCAGCTCAAATATTCATTGATACTCGTTACATATTTATCGACCCAACTTGGCGTGCAACTGATATTTTCTATTATCATCCATAAAAACAATGAGTGTAGTGCGGTGTGAAAGCCGCACTGCCTATAACCATTCTCTTATGTACGAAATCGGTCAAAATCACTATAAGTGATTACCCATTGACAGCATGTCTGATGTTGTTTTCGCAAGTGCACTTATAATTGTTCTGTTTTCCAATTTATACAAGCTGGAGTTAAGTTAAGCACCAAGGTCAACCTTTCAACCGCTTCACTGATATCAACAGAAGAGTCAATATAAACTGGAGTACCACTTTGAGGTGCATTTTCATGTCGCATTAAAACTACAAATCCAATTATTTCATCATAAAAATGACTAACTAAAAAATTATCCAAATCATCCTTATCTAAGCTAAAGTCCAGATTATATTTTTTCTTTAACTCATGAGGCTCATTTTTCAATCTCATAATAGGACGACAATCTCGACTGGGCCAACCTACAAATTTTCTAATATCTAATTTCATATTTAATAATTAGTTTTGCTAACTTAATAAATAAAATTGTAATAACTCCAACTATCTTTTGACACCATTGTTTTTACGCAAATTTCTAAAAGTTCTTTTATTGATTGGGTCTGATTGCCTATCTGCTGGACTACCAATCTTTTTTCTAACAATCAGATACAGCATCATAAATCCTGGGACAGAAAACAATAAACCCACATATTGATGATATGGATCAAAATCAAGATTTGTTCGTTGATCAAGATTATAAGAAGGGTCTAAAAATATATTAACACCAAAAAATATGAAGAAAATTCCTGAGAGAATACTTATAAAATCATTGTAGTTAAATTTATTCTTCATGTTTTTATACCACAAAGCCAGAGATGTCATTTGCAGCGACACCATAAAAGAGCCAATCTATTTTAGATCGACACACACACTAATTACCCATCAATAATATTAATCAAAAAAATTGCAAAAAGAACGATTGCTAGTCTCATTAATCTACCAAAAGTATGTGATTCCGGTAAAGTAAACATCCCCTTTTTTAACAAATCACTATCCGTTTTTCTTAAATAGGCGAAATAAAAGAAAACTACCGAAAAAAATAAACTTAGTAATGCCAACATATTTCTTTATTTTTTATCCTCTTTGATTTTGTTCCATCAAGGTAGCAAGAGTTCTCTTTATCTTACATTCAAATAGCATTTAAGCACCGCGTTGCGGTTCGCAAACTCTCCAGCAACCTACAAAAAAACAAAAGGCGGGTAACATTTTGCTAGCCCGCCTTATAAAAAAGTAAAACTTAAATAAGATTAACTAAACACTCAACACTTTACTCACCGGCAAATCCCGAATACGAATTCCCGACGCATGATAAATCGCATTGGTAATACTCGGAATAACTGGAGGAACACCTGGCTCACCAATACCACCGGGAGGTGCATCAGATTCAACCAAATGAACAAACATTTTTGGTGTCTGGTTTATTCTAAGCACCGGATAATCATGGAAATTACCTTGCTCTACAATGCCATCTTTGGTGGTTATTTCTCCCATCAAGGCAATGGACAAACTATAAACTATCGCACCTTCCATCTGTGCTTTGATACGGTCGGGTGAAACACCAATTCCGCAATCAACCGCTGTATGCATTTCCAAAATCGTAACTTTATTGTCCACAACTCTGGCTTTAGTCGCAGCTGCAACAAAGGAACCAAAACTTCTGAGGAAGCTAATTCCCCAACCTTCACCTTCTGCGGTTTCTTCGTTGATCGGTGCTTTTTCTGCCAACAGATTCATCAGACTTTTAATACGTTTGGTATCAATGGGATGATCTTTTAAATCCAGTCCATAGTTTGAATATTTGAAGTTCGGACCACTTGGATCAACCATACGATCACTTCCTAACAGATTGAGCCACATTTGATGGGTTGAAATGCCAGCCTTCACAGCCAGTTCATCAACAAAAGAGCCTAATGCAAAACCATTATTAATACAGGCAACTGAGCGAACCCAACCTGGACGCACATAGGATTTAACCTTATGTTTTTCAATATTCAGATTTTTAATTTCAAAAGGAATGTCTGCATAGCCTAAAGACAGTGCTCCATCACTGGGAAATTCAGCTTCCAGATTCCACAACCAGCTAATTGGAGGGTATGCATTTCTCATCACCCAGTTATCCGCACTACCATTATCAGTTAATTCTGCTTTAAAATAATTGGCAGAAACCGAATGATAAAAACCATGCTTAACATCGTCTTCACGACTCCAGACTACCTTAACCGGCTTGCCAGTCGCTTTGGAAAGTTCAACCGCTTCAATGGCAAAATCGCCTTTGGATTTTCGACCAAAAGCACCACCCATCGTAGTTTGGTTAACTTCTACCTTATGAACTTCCTCTTTACTTAAACCAATTTCTTCTGCCGCCTGACTTTGAACTCGCTGTGGACTTTGCGTACCCGTCCATACCGTACAAGTATCACCTTTAACATGGGCAGTCGCAGCTGGTGTTTCCATAGAAGCATGATGAATGTAAGGTACCGAGTAAGTTGCTTCTACCGTTTTATCAGGGTTGTACTGATGATTGTCGATATCACCTTCGTTACGAACCGTGATGCCTTTGGTGTTAACCTTCTCTTTAAGTTTTTGCTGGTAGTCATTGGAACCTTCGTCTATTAAAGTACCGTGATCCCATTCAATTTTAAGCTTCTTACGCCCTTGCAATGCAGCCCAGGTATTAGTTGCTAAGACCGCGACACCAGAAAGAGGCAACAGGTTAGATGGCAAACCTCTGTCTTTTAAACGAATGACATCCACCACGCCTTTTACTTTTTTAGCTTCAGTGGCATCAAAGGATTTAACCTTACCGCCAACCACAGGCGGACGCTCAATACTGGCAATCAACATATCAGGCAATTGAATATCATGGGCATATTGCATCTTGCCCGCTACCATTGTGTCCAGATCAACCAGTTTGACATCTTTACCAATCAGGTTGAAATCTTTAATGTCCTTGAGTTTAACCGAGTCTTTTTCAGGTACTGGCAGATTAGCAGCGTGAATCGCCAAATCGCCATAACCAATTGTTTGACCATTCGCCAGATTCAAAACCGCATGACCCTGTGCCTTGACTTGAGATTTATCCACTTTCCAGATGTTAGCTGCAGCTTGCTCCAACATATCTCTTGCGGTTGCACCCATTTGACGGATATAGGTGAAATAGGTACGAATTGAAGCCGAACCACCAGTTGATTGTGGACCATATTTGGCATCACCTTTGGCCTGAATAACTGAAACCAGATCCCAGTCAGCTTCCAGTTCGTCAGCAATAATTTGCGGCACACTGGTTTTAATCCCTTGCCCCATTTCGCTGCGATGATTAACAATAGTGACTTGTCCGTCTTTAGCAATGCTGACAAAGAAATTGATCTCATGTTGAGCTGCACCCGTTTCTTCAACGCTGCAACCCATGGGTAAAGTAGCGCCAAGAATAAATGCACCACCAGTTAAACCTGTCGCTTTAAGGAAGTTACGTCGGCCAACATTTTGAATTGTTTGATTATCCATTACACTTCCTCCCTTAAGTTCTTGGCAGCTGTTTTTATTGCCTGCCTGATCCGCTGATAGGTTCCACATCGGCAAATATTGCCTTGCATGGAGCTATCTATATCTTCGTCACTGGGGTTATTATTACTGGCAATTAATGCTGCCGCACTCATCATTTGACCATTTTGGCAATAACCACATTGGGGCACTTTAAATTCCCGCCAGGCATTCTGGATATGATGATCCGCATTTTCACTCAAGCCTTCTATTGTTGTAATCGCTTTATCGGCAACAGCGGATACGGGCATCACGCAAGAACGTATCGGTTGACCATCCATGTGAACGGTACAAGCACCACACAAGCCAGAGCCACAACCGAATTTAGTTCCGGTAAGCTGTAATTCATCTCGTAGGGCATAAAGTAAAGGCATATCCGGTTCGACATCTAATTCAACCGGCTTGTTATTAATGGTTAAACGGATCATATTTCCTCCAGTGTTTGGATTGGAAAGTCACTTTTCACAGTTTCTAAATCTTCCTGCGTATCTATATCATAAGCAGCATTTTCGTAAACAATAGATATTACTCTTTTGCTCTCATTTTTCAATAGCTTTGCAGCACCTTTGTCACCTTGCAATTTTCCAAGTTCTTCAAAATACTGCCTGGGAAAAATAGCAGGTGGCATTAAAATTTCATTTGCACTTGTTGCGACAATCTTGTCAGTGTTGTTATTGCTTATTTCTATTAGCTGATTAATATGCTCAACGGAAAGCAATATCTGATCGGCCAAAACAATCAGTACCCTTTCTTCCTTATTAGTGATCGCCTTTATACTATCAGCGATACTATGTCCAATTCCACTTTGCCAGTTTTTGCTGACA
>JAOUOC010000120.1 GCA_029880585.1 Gammaproteobacteria bacterium | reverse complement strand
GATTCCACTTTTAACCAAGTATCGGCACTTTTTCTCAAGGTGAAATCGACACCATCCAGTCTAGTTTCACCCAAATCCATTTCCTGTTTGTTAAAGGTGACACCCATTTTGAAGTTATCATTAAACCAGTAATGCGATCGCAAACCAAAAGCCAGATCATCAATTTCATCAAATCCAGGTGTATATTCGTATCTTGCAATTAAATAAACCGGATTTCCGCCCACTGAACTATCTGCTCGAATCAAACTATCTTCTGCAAAACTGGCCAAAGGTTGGCTCAACATAATCCGACCCTGAATATAATCCACATCATAATCCAGAGCTGGTGTCAGATTTTTCACACCAATGACTATTCCCGAATCTTTATCACGGATTTCGACGCGCAAACGCTCAGAGCCCATCAACACATCCTGATTTTGCAGGAAGTATAAGGAACCACCCGTACTTCTGAATTCATCTCGACCTGCCACTGTGCCAGGCTCTGCACCAAAGGCATCAATCATAAATTTTTGTTCGCCAAAACTGGTAAAGTCATCTGATTCCAAATGGAGATTGGTCCCATACAAGCCTCTATCCACCTGACTTAATCGTGTATCCATATAGTCGACAGTAAAATTACCCAACAAACCATAGTCTTTGTCATTTTGTAATTTCAGATAAAGCTTGCCCGAAGTGGGTGCTTTTTCTTCGATGGAAGAATCATCGGCAAAACTGGGATAAAAGAGATCCGGATCTAATCGTCGGAACAGCGCGCGTGGATCTTTATCAAGGAAATTGGTAAAGAGTTCATCCACTTTACCTTCACGGGTATCAGCGCTACTGATCAACTTCCAGCCATCACCAAATTCACCTTCGGTGAAATAGGCGAAGCGACCATTGACATTCATTTCCTCATCAAATTGGCTTTCATTTTGAGTCACTAACTGAGCAGGGCCAGTTGTATTGCCCTTTGCAACCGTTAAATCTCCCAAAGCAACATAGAACCAGTCATTTTTGTTAAAGGCCAAATCACGCAAATACAATTCACCATTGCCTTCCTGATCCAGCACAGCGACTTCAACAGTATGCTGACCTTTGGGTAAAATTTCCTCAGCTACAAATTCGCCATTTTCATTAACAGGAACGGATTTTCCAGCTAACCAGACTTTATGACCTGCAGGTATTCCACTACCGTTGACGGTTACCGTTCCACCATTAATGTAAGCCTGCTGTCTCACTAACTGATTTTCACCGTAGCCTTGTGTAAGCTGATTATTTTTTTCTGCATTGTCTTTCAGTGCATCCGACCTTGCAATCTGAGTAGTCTCCAGATTATCAACAATCCATAAAGGCTGAGGTCTTGTCTCATCATATTTTTCATCATCCAGATACACCCTTAAAACAAAATTCAGTTTTTTGGTATGGGCACTAAATTGCTCAAAATCGGCAAACCATTCAGCCTGATTGTTTTTGTCCACTGGCACGACAAACAACGGCTCACTGGTAATTGATTGTTCTGTATTAAATAATCGAATTTCTGCTTTTTTGACAAAACTGGAATAATTGCTATAAGTCTTGAAGTAAACCCGATTTTCTTCAACATCAGTTTCCACATCGTCCTGATAGCGGATCACATCTGGCCATGCAGTGATAGATAAGCGCGGTTTGACTTGCAAATTATTAAAACGGAACTGGATTTTTGCATCGTCCAGAGCTACATCTGTACAGCGTTGAATATCCTGTGAACTTTTGTTCATATCGTAAACTGGATCACCATCAACAGTGATCCGCATTAAATTCAGACTATAAGGATTATGTGCAACGGCTTCACGATTTAGTCGGTCGATGGTCAGATTTTCCTGATCTTCCATCAGCGCCAGTTCATCATACAAGATTTTAATTTCCACTCGAGCTTCGGAAAGCTGTGTAAAACCATCACTGACAACATCATCGGAATGCACAAAGCCACGACCAATAAACTCAACCTGACCATCTTTCAAATTCATTTCTTTTTGAATCAACTGCATCGTGCGTCTGGCTCTGGCTGTGGACAAGCCCAAATCATCACCATACACATCAGCAACCCGTCTGCTCAATCTTTCATTATTGGTATAGCCAATAAAGCTGACTCGCACATTAGCTTTATCCTTAATTTCATCCATAGTTCGGCGGATTCGATTGGTTAATCCAGGTGGAATAACGGGTTGACCCGCAGTAAAGTAAACTGGCTGAAATGGTCCGGTTAATGGATCATAGGTTAGCGTAATAGTTTCTGAGCCGGCAACTTCCGGACAGGCCTGAGGCGCTTCGGTAATTTCCTCAAAGGGATCGTCATACCAGAATTCAACTTCAACACGGCGATTAAGAAAACGTCCTTTTTCTGTACCATTGGATGAAACCGGATATTGAGAACCTTTGCCTGTACTGCTGATTGAACGATTTGGCAATCCCATTCTACTTTGAACTTCCAGAGCAACATATCTGGCTCTGGCTTTGGATAGATTGGTGTGATCACCATAAATTCGTCTTTCAGCAGAATCCAGTGGCATATTGTCCGTGTGACCAACAAAATGAATAATCACATTCTGTTTGCCACGCAAGTTTTTATAGGCTTCTGTTATCTGGCGCATAAACTCGTCCGTTAAACCTGTTTCGCCTACATTACGGCGTAAAGGTTTCACCAGATTTTTCAACCGAATTCGTTTACCGGTACCTTCTTTATAAGTCAGTTGGCAGACAGTTTCCTCACGGCAAACCTTTAGGCGATTGAGCTTTTCAGCCTTGATAACGACAGCCTTGTCCACCATTTTTTCATTAATTTCATCATACCAGACCTGAATTTCCACACGACGGTTTTTACGTCGGCCATCAGCTGTGGCATTGCTCGCCAGCGGTTTTGAGTCTCCGACACCATCAAATGATACACTGTCAGGCGCCAAATCCAGAGCCTGTTGAAAATACTCGGCCGCCATTTGAGCACGCGAACGAGAAAGCCCCACATTGTTACCATATTTTGCCTGAAGTGCCGGACTTAACTTATCAGAATCGGTATGACCGACGAAATGCAATCTCACATTTTTACGAGATTTCATTTCATTCAACACGGTTCTCAGTCTTTCAACATAGCTGTCAGGAATATCAGCAACGCCGGAACGGAAACCGATGGGTGGTACCTTGTTTTCAAGCTTGTGGGTTTTAGTTTCTTTTTCCAAAACCTGTTTCACTTCAACTGTGTCATTGGCATCCGGTTGAAACAAACTTTCATCACTGACCCACAGGGTAAATACCTGATTGGGTGGATAATGTTGCTCGGTATTTTTACCAAAATCATTATCTTCAAGTGTGACTGGTGGATGATCTACTTTACCTTCAGGGCTGGTGTCCGGCTTTATCCAGTCAAGACTAAAATCATACCAGTTTTCTTCAGCTGACAACTGCCCACTACTAATCGAAAACAGCAGGCATAAACTGACTGTTTTCAGTATTTTTCCGGTTGTGAATAAATCTTTTCGCAGATCAGTCATTATTCAATCCCCGCCTGCTCAGAAGGTTTACCCTTACGCCAGAATACTTCAGTTTCAATCAACAATTGATAACAACAATTTTCGGTTTGCCAACGCTCGGCAATAATTTCTTCAATCGCTTCCAACCGGTCATCAACTAACGATTCGTCCTCATTTTCCGCCAGATAGGACAAGCGTAAAATGGCTTTGTCTTTTTTCAGTTCATTGATCAGCAGATCAATTCTGGATTTCCATTGAGGTCTTAACGCCGTTTCACCTTCTTCAAACACACCATTTGCCAAATCCAGTTTCACCACACGATGAACCGTTGCACCAAAATTAAATTTCAACATTTTACCGCGAGTGGCTCTTTGTACCCGGGGGTTCTCGGTCGTGATCCGATAGCCTGATGGCAAACTGCGTTCATCCACTTTCAGGATAAAACTGGAGCCATAATGCTCATCGGCCACCAGAGCACAGGTGATATGGAATCGACCAAACTTGTCGGTAGTGATCCTTAAGCCTCTGGCAGAAACCAGTTGCGCACCAGCAATACCGCCTTCACCTTCATCCTGATAACCATTGGCATTCACATCATTAAAGACTTTGCCAATCACATCGGTACAATCAAAAGTCGGATCGGGAATTAATCTTACCGTTGCAGAAGCCGTACCTGAAGCAGCAGCCTGAGTATAGGTGTTTATTGCATTGGCATAGTTAATATATTCACCTTCACTGACACCGGAACCGACTACCAGCAATAATCTGATTTTGATGGTTTGATCCACATTCAGGGTCAAGTTTGGCCAAATCAATTGCAGACCATTAATTTGCGGTTCACTGGCAACTCCGTCTAACTGAGCTGAATTGGCAACATACTTAAAACCTGCCGGGAATGTATCGATGATGTCAATGTTATACATGGGCACAAGCAATGTATTAGTCAAGGTAATGGTGTAAGGTACCATCTGACTGCGTGTGACATTTTGCAAACCGGCTGTTTTACTAATGGCAACTGCATCCGCCAATTCTGAATCCAGCGGAATATGATTATTAAAAATTTGGTCGGTTACCACTCCATTGTTAAACAGGAACTTGAGATAATAGCGAATAGACGGATCATTTGGTGCTAAAGTCGCATTTGGCTGAACCTCGCTGATACTGGTTTCACAGTGTTGAGCCGTTGACACTATGCTATCGAGAGTAGTGCCAGGACAACTAATAGTATCAAATGCAATTCCGCTAACGGGTTCTGTGGGCGGAATAATTTGAGAAATAGCCCCAACAAATCCGGTTGCCGGTGGCTGAACCTGAATTTGGTATTCATCACCTTCAGCACAGGCTGAGGCTGCACTGAAATTCAAATCAAATTTATAGTACCCGCTTGCTGTGGTGATTTGCTGTGCTTGTGCAGGATCTTCAAAGCAGGAGGATGGAACGACCTGATTACCCTGAGTTTGATTAATCATAGATAACTGAGCACCCGCTATCGGTGAGCGCAATACCGAATCATAAACCACCCCATTGGGTTGTGCTGGTAAATCCAGCACATGCAAACTGCCACCTGAGGCAGCAACAATACCATTGATACTTTGTTGTCCATTAGTAAAGGGTGAATTCGCAAGTCCAAGCGATGCAGTGTTGGCAGTTGCGTTAGGTGCACTGAAACGAATTTCATAGGCGTTGCCAGTAGGCAGATTAGGTAACAATCCGTCAAAGGTATAGGCACCACCTACATCTGAAGTTGTCGTTCTGAGCAAACTACCATTTTGATACAAATCTACTTGCCAGTTTTGTAAAGTAATTTCACCAGTTTCCAATGTGAGTGTGAAGTTATCATCCACCCACAAATGGCCATTCAAATTGATCGAACCCAGCTGGCCGCCAACATCTAGGCTCACGCTTGCCGTAGCCGTTTCGGCTGGCAAATTCCAGCTCACCTCTGCAATATTGGTCACCGTAGTTCCCAAAGTCAGTGCATCTGAAAGTCTGACTCTGAATTTCAACTCAATGGTGTCTCCGGCTGGCAAATCACCATAAAGAGCTGAATAATTTGCCTGAACAACAGGTGCAGAATAGGTCACGCCTGATGGCAATCCGTTCAATAATCCTGAGTTGGCGACATAGGTCATTTGTCCCGCCACCGGCAAATCCAGATTGTCGGTTATAACCACATTACTGGCCGCGACTGAAGCGATATTGGTGACTCGAATAACATATTCCAGTTCACCACCGGCTTCAACTGTGCCGCCACCAACCACAAAGACCTCTTTGCTAATGTCGAGTCTTTGTACGTTGCCGACAACAACATCGGTAGATTGATCACCATTACTATCAATACCATCGGCATCAGTTGGCTCATCTATGGCTTCAGCTAAACTGACAAATCCCTGATTAGAAATGACTGTTCCTGCGGCCACACCTGCATCAATCTGAACATCAAAAGCAATGGTTGCCAGTTCGTTAACAGTTAATCGACCGTTGCCTAATGCCGGTACCGGAGGCGTTAAATCAGAACTGCTGATTGCAATGCCATTAATTAATGGCGACACACCACCATCCGGTTGGCCGACAGCAATACCATTTAGGGTAACTGAATCAGCTATATAACTAGTATTGGCTGGCACTGCATCGGTAAACACCACATTGGTGGCATCAGTACTACCTCGATTACTTACCACAATGGTATATCTTAAAACATCACCCGGATCGACCTGGCCGATAGTGCCATTATCCACCTGAATGCTGACTGTTTTATGTGCATCCACTAATGGCAACTTACCCACGATATCAATGGTGGGATCATTTAATGTCTGTGTATCAGGATCATCAGATGGTGTTTCCGGAGTAATATCTCCAGTGCCATACTGTGCGGTTAAAAATGCCTGATTGGAGATCACAATCCCATCGGCTACATTGGTATTAACCTGAACATCAAAGGTTACCACGACAATATTTGCTGCTGCTGGATCGGGATCTGCAGGCATCAATCCAGCAATAGTTTGATTGACAGGATTAATCAGTAGTCCATTTTGCAATGGTGATTCACCTGTAGCCACATCACTGACAGCAACGCCATTTAAAGTTGTGGAATTATCAACATAAGTCGTATTGGCAGGTATCTGGTCTTTTAACAAGCTGTTATAGGCATGATCATTACCGATATTTTTTACTCTAATGGTATATCTTAAAATATCCCCTGCAACCAGATCTGCGGGATCACCGGTAATATCATCTGATGTTTTAAATACTTCAAATATTGGAGAAGAGGCAATCGATAGTTGAGTCGGATCTTCATCACCAAACACTGCAGGATCATCATTGCCATTAATGTTAGGGTCGTCACTATTGGCCAGCACCACGCCATAACTTTCCAAAAACGCCTGATTCAATACATTGGTACCATTAGCAATTACTGGCTGTAAAACTATCTCGTAACTGATAGTAATACTATCTCCAACTGAACCTTGTGCAGCAAGTGTTAAACCACCTATATCGACAAGTCCGGTACCATTAGCTCCTCCATTAGCATCAATATTTGTCAGATCAGCACCTGTTGGAGCGACAACATTAGCTAAACTACCTGCAAGAAAAACAGCTGGACTATTTAAGTTATCCAGTTCATCAATAATTTTAAAATTATTCAGAGGAACCGGCGTGATATTAGACAGGGTAATGGTATAACGTAATCTGTCCCCTGGACTGGCAATACTGGCAGGATTGATAGAAGCAGTAAGATTCTCAACTGTTTTACTAAAGATCAGAACCGGCAATTCCGTTGATAGCGTATGGGCATCCTGCTCATCAACAACACCCACTGTTCCATCGGTTAATTGACCAGTATAAGTACGTGTTGCCCCTGTTGCACCAGTGCCGTCTGTATCCTGACTGTACCATTGAGTTGCAGAAGCAATATTAGTCAACTGAATATTACTTGGCGTATCCGGATCAATCTCTGCAACATAACTGATAATTAATCTTTGATCTGCGCCAATTGCTGCTGCAGCTGACATCATAGTGAAAGTAATAGAACAATCCGGCTCTCCGAGGAAGCTAATCTGATAATCTGTATCTTGCACCAGAACAGCAGAAACAGGTGTTATTCCATCTGCTGCAAAAATTTGAGCAGTAATACCCGTTGGTGCATTGGCACACATGCCACCAGGTGTTGGATTGGGCAATTGGTCTTTTACTGTTACATCCCAGGCTGGAGATGTTCCCGTATTATGAACATTTATATTAAAAGTGCCAGGCTGGCCTAATCG
>JAOUOC010000119.1 GCA_029880585.1 Gammaproteobacteria bacterium | reverse complement strand
GAAAAATTTGAACGAACCAAACCCCATGTAAACGTCGGCACAATCGGTCACGTAGACCATGGTAAAACAACTTTAACAGCGGCGATGTGTACAGTATTGTCAGAAGCCTTTGGCGGACAAAAGAAAGCATTCGACGAAATTGATAACGCGCCAGAAGAGAAAGAGCGTGGTATCACAATTTCAACATCACACGTTGAGTATGAAACAGCTGCGCGTCACTACGCACATGTAGACTGCCCCGGCCATGCTGACTATGTTAAAAACATGATTACCGGTGCGGCTCAAATGGACGGCGCAATTTTAGTATGTTCAGCAGCAGATGGCCCCATGCCACAAACACGCGAGCACATTTTGTTGTCACGTCAGGTAGGTGTACCTAAAATTGTTGTGTTCTTGAACAAATGCGACATGGTAGATGACGAAGAGTTGTTGGAACTGGTTGAAATGGAAGTTCGTGAGTTATTAGACGCTTATGAATTCCCTGGTGATGACACGCCAATTATCAAAGGTTCAGCTTTGAAAGCATTGGAAGGTGATACAGGTCCATTGGGTAAAGAAGCCATCATTGAATTGGCGAATGCGTTGGATAACTACATTCCAGAGCCAGAGCGTGATATTGATAAAGATTTCATCATGCCAATTGAAGATGTATTCTCAATTTCAGGACGTGGTACGGTTGTAACAGGTCGTATTGAGCGAGGAATTGTAAAAGTTGGTGAAGAGGTTGCAATTGTTGGTATTAAAGATACAACAAAAACAACGGTAACTGGTGTAGAGATGTTCCGTAAGTTGTTGGACGAAGGACGTGCGGGTGATAACGTTGGTATCCTGTTACGTGGAACCAAGCGTGAAGACGTAGAGCGTGGTCAGGTATTGGCCAAGCCTGGTTCAATTACACCACATACCAAGTTTGAAGCAGAAGTCTATATCTTGAGTAAAGATGAAGGTGGACGTCATACGCCATTCTTTAAAGGATACAGACCACAGTTTTACTTTAGAACCACTGATGTTACAGGCGCATGTGAATTACCAGAAGGTGTAGAAATGGTAATGCCTGGTGATAACATCAAGATGGATGTTGAGCTGATTGCACCGATTGCGATGGATGAAGGTTTGCGCTTTGCGATTCGTGAAGGTGGACGTACTGTTGGTGCGGGTGTTGTTGCAAAAATTATTGCTTAATCACTCGATATCAATCCTAAAGAAGGCGCCTCTGGCGCCTTTTTTGTTGTTAAAAGTATATTTGGGAAATAAAGTTTGGTAGTGTAGGATAGGCAGGGTTTAGAAAAATTAATTGTATTGACTCAGTAAATAAAATGTATAAAAAAAGAAAATAAAATGCAAAGGAGATAAGAAATGAGCGAAGTGGAAACAGCCATGTTATATGGCATTACTGTTCTTTTAGTTATGCCGGTCACATTTAAAATATTTGAGATTGAGGGAAACTATTTAGCAGTGATTGGAATAGCAATAATTACAACTACGGCAAAATATTTTATTTCATCGAGTGAAGGCGAAGTTGTATCTATCTTAGCTATGCTCTTTGCTGTGCACATTTTTGCTGAATACAAATCGGCAAAAGATATTTTATATTGTGTGATGATAACAAGGCTTTCGATGGTACCAACAATACTCATTTATAAGCTGCAATATACATCTTAGGAAATAAATGGGGTATGGGACATAATACACATATTATGACCCTACAAATATTTGCCCCCAACAAAGACTAAAGTTACACTTCAAACGTTTCTACGTTTGGAGTTAATAATGGCTAAGTCAGATCAATTTATCCCGCTCAATTTTCAATTTCAAGATGAAACTTCCATGCTGAAAAATGCGGAAGATTTCTATCAATTAATGTCCAAACGTAGAACAGTTCGAGAATTTTCAGATAAAGAAATTCCAAATGAAGTTATACAAAACGCAATTAAAACAGCAGGATCTGCACCCAGTGGAGCCAATCAGCAACCTTGGCATTTTGTGGTTGTTCAGGATGCTGAAATCAAAAGAAAGATTCGTGAAGCAGCTGAAGTAGAAGAAAAAGCTTTGTATGAACATAGAGCATCTGATGAATGGCTGGAAGCATTAGCACCATTAGGGACTGATGAGCATAAGCCCTTTTTGGAAAAAGCTCCTGCGTTGATTGCCATATTCCTTAAAAAATTTTCCTTTGATGAGCAAGGTAACAAGCTTAAAAATTACTATACCAGCGAGTCAGTTGGCATTGCGACTGGAATGTTAATCGCAGCACTGCACAATGCAGGTCTGGCAACTTTGACTCACACACCAAGCCCGATGAAGTTTCTGACTAATATCCTTGAACGACCTGATTATGAGCGCCCTTTTTTATTACTGGTTTGTGGTTATCCAGAAAAAGATGTAAAAGTGCCGGATATTAAGCGTTTGCCGTTAGATGAAATATCAACTTTTATGTGATTGGAGACAGCAACTGTTTTACTTTAGACCAGACGAATAACCCAACAATTCCAGATTCTCATCTCTAAGACCAACCAGCAAGGGTTTACCATCTTTTTCTACTCTGAGTTCGCCATATTTAGCATTACTATATTTCTCACCTTGACCTTCCTGAAAGAAAAAACTGTTAGCGCCCAGGTTAAGTCGCCAACGAGAATAAGCATTAAAATAAATTAAATATTCATTTTCAGCTAAAGGTTCTTCTTCATTATAAATTCTTAGGAATTGCGCAACTTTCTTATCATTAAGCGTAAATACAAACTTGCCAACCACTGCATCCATAGCCGATTTCTGAAGATTATCAGGAATGTTGTAATTAAGGATCATATAATCCCCCTGAATTTTTGATCGGGGATCTTTAGGTACAAGTTCTATGTAAAAAGGGGTGCCATTTTTAAGTAATTGCTCTTTATGTAAAACAGCTGTGCTAAAAAAAATAAAAATAAGAAGCAAACCAGTAATGAGAGCTGTTTTTTGCCAGAGTTTCATGCTCCTTTTTCTCCCTTGAGTAAAAACTTACTGGTAATAATTAGAACAAAACCAGTGGACATTAAAATGATGGATTTGTTAAGTAGCGAAATATCAAGACGGTAATAATAGGCTGAATAAAATGTTATAAATCCTAAAACTGATAAAAAGAGAAGAATTTTATCACTACGTTCAATAGCCAAAACCAACAAAATCAAAGATGAAAGAATGCCAGGGGATTGATGAAACATAAAAGCAATAAAAAGGATTACAGCAAGAGTGATGTAACCTGTAAATGATTGTTGAATCAAATTTAGTCGCTTAAACACGATGTTGGTAATAACCAGCAAAACAAGAGTGTAAGCAATGCTAATGGGCGTGGAAACCGGATGCCACTGTAAAAATCCAACATTAATTTCCCTGAGCATACGGGCAAACCTGTAACTGTCTTCAGCAAAGCCGGGCACTAATAAGAGCGCAATAGCTAGCGCATATTTGGACGCATAGACAACGGGTTGAACTCTAATGGAATTCAAGTAGGATTCTTTCATCCAGACATAACTGGTCAATGCGGCTAAACCAATTAATGTAATTTGATGGTTAAGCTTAAAGCTAATTCCGGCTTCGTGACAGAATATTGAAAACATTATTAGAGCTAACCAGCAAGAAAATATCTGGTGAACGAGTTGTCGATAATAATATAGAAATACAATTGATAAAGACAAGACGATGAGAGCAGCTATAGCTTCATTGCTTCGGAGTTGGTCAAACAAACCAAATATAAAAAAACCATGTCCGGTTAAACTTGCTGATAGCAAAAATTGACTTAAGAATTCTGAATTAGACTTTTGTTGATTTTGAAAATGAAAAGTAAGAGAAATTGCAAGCAGAAGGATTCCAAATGCCACTGCACCTTCAGAACTCTCTATAAAACCGGAAAAAGCAATTGAAATAACAATTAATAAAGTAGCAAACCAGGCACCGGCTCCAATAAATGCAACCATATACCACTTCTTGCCAATTGACTCAGGAATTTGGGCTAAGTCTTTTGCTTTTTCCAGTTGTTCAGCATCAATCAGGTTAGCTGAGTGCAGTTGAGCAAGTTGTTCTATTTTCGCTTGCTTATCCATTTTCATTCTCCTGATTTTCAAACTCTGTCATTGATTGCCAATGATTGAGAATGTATTTAAGTAGTTTGGTTGCGGCAGTTACCTGAGCAATTAGAAACAGGCCAACTACAAACAGGAAGCCAAGATTAAAACCTTCCACTGGTAAAATTTCTATCAGGATTGAAGTAAAGACAACAATCAGGCTAATCATAGCCATAATTATCATCAGAATATCCTGTTTTATTTGATAATAGTAATAGCTGATAAATGGAATAAATATCAAATAAGCAATTAACAACACTTGCCAATATTTTCTGGGTGTTGAATCAAAAATAACCTCGAGAGGGACTAATGTCAGCATAAACAGGGTATAGCCAACCAGCACCAATGAAATAATGTTAGTTTTTTCTTTTAATTGATCTAGGAAAGAAGTTTTTTCGTTTAAGATTAGAAAAATGGTATTAAAAACAATTGGAAAAATCATCACATCCCGATAAGAAAAATAATGCCATCCTCCAGTCATGGTTACACCTGCCCATCTAGTTAAGGCAAAATTGGCAATCAACAACCACAGTAGCCAGAGAGGTTGAAATCTGGCGATGATCACCCAGGGCAAAATCAAAGCAGACCAACTTGCAAACAATTGCCAACTGTCTGCCCCAGTTTGATAAACCATACCAAAAGTCGCTAGCAAGACACCTGTCAGAATAGAAGCAGCTGTTAAGGATAATTTACCTTGCAGGTTATCGAGGTTATATCTAAAGCTTAATAATGAAGAGGCGATAATTGCCACTGATAAAATAGAGAAACGAGTGAAACGATGTAAATCTTCCCAGTTGTAGGCAAAAAAGAAAATAACACCTGAAAGAAAAATTCCCCAGCCAAGTGTCAAGGAAATGATTTTCAGCCACTGAATCCACTGGGCCTCTGAAGGAAGAGCTCCAATGACAGAAAATGCCTTTTCAGATTGTTCGGGACTTAATTCAAGGCTGACAGAAATTTGTTCAATAAAACTTTTATTTTTATCTATATTCTCAGGCAATTGCATATATCAAAATATCCTTTTGAATTTATCAATAAAGATTACATGCTATAAGTCAATGAGACAACCAAAAAGAACAGTAAGTCTAAAATAATAGGAGAAGTTTCAGTAAGAAAAATAGTTATATATAATGAATGTAAAAGAATTAGAGTTCTCAGTTACATTAAGGAAAATGCTCTATATCCAGAATTAAACTGAATATGCGAGCTTATATATTATAATTAAATAACATTTTTTAACAAATAAACAATTCAAAAAAGTGAAATATTAAGTTAATGATTTTATGATAGGCATCAGACTGAATATATAAGGATAGAATCATGAATAAAAATATTAAGTTGTTAATCTTAGTTTCAGCATTATTATTTTCTCAAATGATAATGGCTAATCCTCAGAAAATCCCGGTAGAGGATTTCTTTAGAAACCCGGAGTTTAGTTCTCTTCAATTATCGCCAAATGGAAAATATTTGGCTGTGTTAGCTCCTGTTAAGAATAGAAGAAATATAGTCATAATGGAGACAGAGGGGCTGAAAAATATGAGGGTTATTACTGGGTTAGATGAAGATATTGCAAGTTTTTTTTGGGCGAATAATAAAGATATAGTTTTTACATTAGATGCAGATGGAAATGAAGCATTTAGTATTTTAAAAGTGGATACCTCATTAAAACAATCAAAGATTGTTAGGTTGGTTGGTTCAAGTGTTGGTGCTTCTGGAATTAGGTCAGCCTCTACAGTGCATATATTGCCTGATGATCCTGATCACATCCTAATACAGTTTAATGGTAGACGGGTTAATGCTCCTGATATTTATAAATTACCACTTGATAGCAAATGGAATTCTGAAAGAAGAAAAAATAATCAAATGAAAATAGTGGCAAAAAATCCAGGAGATGTTCAAGGGTGGTTAATTGATCATGATGGAGATGTCAGGGGAGCTGTTTCTGTAAAAGGCCTTGAAGGCAAGCTGCATTTTAAAGATAAAGATGAAGAAAAATTCAGAGTTTTGAGAGAGTTTAACGTGTTAGATGAATCGATAACACCTTTAGCTTTTGATTTTGATAATAAGATGATGTATGTCGCATCAAATATTGGTCGAGATCTTAATGCTATATATAAATTTGATCCGTATAAAAACAAGTTAGGAGAGATGATATTTTCACATGATAAGGTTGATGTTACGAATTTATTGATGTCGAGGAAACAGCAAAAATTAATAGGTGTTTCATATATATATGAATACCCTGAAACAGAATATTTCGATGATTCGACTCGTAGTTTGATGAAATCTTTAAAGAAAGCATTTCCAGACAAGAGAGTAAGTATTACAAGTCAATCAGAGGATGAGAATCTACTAGTTGTATTCGTAAACAATGATAATGACCCGGGAAAATATTACTTATTTGATAAAGTCAAAAATAAGCTTATTTTTTTAGTTCACAGCATGGAGTGGTTGAATGTAGACATGCTATCTCATATGAAACCTATTAAGTTTAAAAGTAGAGATGGTATGTTAATTCACGGTTATATTACGATTCCAAAAAACTCTAATGGTAAAAATTTACCTTTAATAGTGAATCCTCATGGAGGCCCATTTGGTGTCAGAGATATTTGGGGGTATAACCCGGAACATCAATTTTTTGCCGGCAGAGGTTATGCAACCGTGCAAGTAAATTACCGAGGATCGGGTGGTTATGGTAGAAAATTTGAACAAGCTGGCTATGGAGGAAAATGGGGAGCAGAAATGCAGCATGACATCACTGATGCAGTTAATTATCTTGTGAAGGAGGGTATCGCTAATCCAGACAAGATTTGTATTTACGGAGCAAGTTACGGTGGGTATGCAACAATGGCTGGATTAACATTTACACCCGATTTATTCAAGTGCGGCGTTAATTATGTGGGTGTAACTGATGTTGGCTTATTGTTTACTTCGATGCCTAAACATTGGGAACCAGCAAAAGAATTAATGAAAATACAGATTGGAGATCCTGATGACCAAAAATTAATGGATAGGATGTCACCGTTGGCACATGTTGATAAAATAAAAGCACCTTTGATGATAGTTCATGGAGCAAGAGACCCCAGAGTTGTTAAACAACATGCAACTGATTTAAGAGATATGTTAGAGGGTAGAGGGATTATATTGACAGATGATGAATGGATTATGAAATTAAAAGAGGGTCATGGATTTCGAAAAGAAGAAAATAGAATTGAACTTTATAAAAAAATGGATAAATTTTTCGACAAATATTTAAACTAAAATTTTCAAAGAATCATGGTGTTATTAATGATATTAACATCATGATTCTTGTTCCATAATATTCCTATTATGTAAACTTATAAACAAACTACTAGGATATCAATTATTAAAAAAGAATAATAATAAAGGTAAAATAATTCCAGAAAATATCGATTTCAAAAAAACTCCTACAATTAATTGATATTAACGTAAAACTTCTCTTTTTATCATGAGTGAAAATCGTTAAACTTGACGATTAATTAAGCACTTGATTCTAATAGGGTATCAAAGGCTTTTTAATTGTATTTCAAACTTATGTTAAAAAAACATAATTAAGATTAAGGTTCAAAAAACAGCAATGCAACAAGACTATCAGCCGCAGGAAATTGAAACCAGAGTACAAAAAATCTGGCAGGAAAATAAAACATTTAAAGCCATCAAGGATAG
>JAOUOC010000022.1 GCA_029880585.1 Gammaproteobacteria bacterium | reverse complement strand
GTTTTGCCCATGGTTCCAATTCTTTCGAGCATTATTGTGGGTCAAGGTGAAAACCTCTCTCGTGGTAAAGCCTTTGGTCTTTCACTCACTTACACGCAGGCTATGGCCATCCCCTATACCTTAATGGGCGTCTTTTTTGGTGCGGCAGGCGAGTCTTTGTCCAATACATTGCAAGAGCCTTTATTTATCGGCATTGCGGCAGCCGTCTTTGTTTTATTATCACTGGCCATGTTTGGTTTTTATGAATTGCAATTGCCTCAATCCTGGCAGAATAAACTCAATAATATTTCTCGTAATCAGGAAACCGGATCTTATATTGGCGCCGGAATTATGGGAATTTTGTCGGCACTGGTGGTTTCACCTTGTGTTACCGCGCCATTGGCCGGTATTTTGATTTACATAGGCCAAACTGGCAATGAGGTAACTGGCGGTGTGGCACTTTATTCATTAGCCGTTGGTATGGGTATCCCATTAATTATTGTCGGGGTTGGTGGTAAGGAATTTTTACCAAAATCTGGCGCATGGATGAATGCTATAAAAGCTGGCTTTGGCGTGGCGATGTTAGGTATGGCCTTGTATATCTCCAAGCATTTAATTCCGGGATCACTTTATCTTTTCGCATGGGCAGCATTGTTAATTATCACCTCTATTTACATGGGCGCTTTCAGCAAGGTGGAAACCAATGCTAAAAAATTCTGGAAAGGCATCGGGCTGGTGATGTTTATCTATGGTATGACATTGGTTATCGGAGCAGCAATGGGCAATAAGCAGTTGTTATCGCCTTTAGCGGGCATTCAATCATTAGGTTCTGGAAATGCCCAACAGAAAAACATAGATGTTCATGCAGGTTTTGAGAGAGTTAAAACCATTGCCGATGTTGAAGAAAAGATTAGAGAAGCCAATGCCCAGGGCAAAACAGTGATGTTTGATTTCTTTGCTGAAAGCTGTACCGCCTGTTATGAATTTGCTGAATTCACTTTCCCTCATCCTGATGTTCAGGCTGCATTAGCAAATACAGTTTTGATTCAGGCTGATGTCACCGCCAATGATGCCGAAGACAAAGCTTTGATGAAGCATTTTAAAATTGTCGGTTTGCCGAGCATTTTGTTTTTCGACCTTGATGGTAATGAAGTGACTTATTATCGAGCGGCAGGTTTTGAAGGAGCGGAAAGGTTTAGCCTGAGAATTAAGGCGGCATTTGGGTTAACTGAATGAGGATGACATGAAAGGACTAATATTCGGATTTGGATTTTTAGCATTTTTGTCGTTCATTTTGGGCGCAGGTATCGTGATAGGTGGAATAGCGGCTGTAGAGTTGGAAAAGATTGGCATTGAAGACATGGTTTGGCTTACACCATTAGCATTTTCATTTTTTTTAATTAATGTACTTATTGTTTATGGATTCAGAAAAAATAAAAAATGGGCTTTTATATTAGCATTTGTAGAAATGGTTGCTTTTACAATAAATGGATTATTAAGTTTATCGTCTCATGGATTTTCAAACATAATAGGCAACTTAATTATTATTTTGTTATCCGTTGTTGCTTTGGTGTTGCTGAAATGTGAGTTTGAGAATATATCCAGAATTCAAAATTAAGCAGTTCTAATTTCAATACTTTCTTCTTCCTTTATAGGATCATATTGCAGAACAACCTGAAGATTACTCGAGAAATTAATAATAAGTTTGTTATTATTTTGTAATTCACTATTAATCAAAGCTCCACAATTATCTAATTCTTTTGGCATATATTCTTTATAAGGGTAGTAAAACGATTTATCACCAACAGGGTTGTTTATGTCAGGGACTTCATCAGAATCGATCAATTCCCATAAACATAATTCATCATTGTATAAGGCTTTTAACCATGTCCCGTCATCAAAACCTATGAAGAAGCAACAACAGTGAGAGCTTATTTCCCCATTAAGCCAAAACTCTCTTGCTAATAGTGAAATGCATTTTTTATTCATTGAATAATCATTGTGTACTAAAAATATTTATAAGCTGAGGGATATAATGTCACAGTTTTATAAGATATTAAAAGAAAAATAAACAAACCCCTTGACCCTAAAGTTCACTTTAGGGTTTATAATGTCTCTCATGAATGCAAAACATTACAAAATTGGCCAGTTGGCAAAGCAATTCGATATTTCGGTAGAAACGCTACGATATTATGAAAGTGAGGGTTTACTTCTGCCTGAAATGCGATCTGCATCGGGCTATCGTCTGTACGGTCAGCAGGCACTGGAAACTTTAAATTTTATCAATCATGCCAAACGGGTTGGATTTTCGTTAAAAGAGATCAAACAGTTATTGGAATTTAATTTGAATAAAAGCCAACATACCTGTGAAGATATAAAACAATACACAGCAATTAAAGAGCAAGAGATTGATAAAAAAATTGAAGATTATTTGAAAATGAAATCCGCTTTAAACAAGTTATATCGCTCTTGTTGTGGCGGTAAAGAGAGTGCAGTTTATTGTAGTATTTTGCAAGCATTGGCAGCTGAAGATATTGATTCGGATATTGATTCTGGGCTTGATACAAAAAGTGGCGTAGAGGAGAAAAGTGGTGAGTGAGTTTTTTATAAATTTTTTGATTCTTTTTCAGGAATCAGCGCCCTGGCTTTTGTTGGGTTTGTTGATAGCCGGCATTATGAATGTATTGATCCCGATGGATGTATTAAAAAAGCATTTGGGCAAAAAAGATCTGTTTTCAATAATTAAGGCTGCGATCATTGGTGCGCCACTACCACTTTGCTCTTGTGGCGTGATTCCGGCTGCTATTGGTTTAAGACGAGCCGGAGCTTCAAAACCAACCACGTCCTCTTTTTTGGTAGCCACACCTGAAACCGGCGTTGATTCCATCTCGGTTTCCTATGCTTTACTCGGTCCTTTTATGGCCATTGTCAGACCCATTGTTGCGGTGATCAGTGCAATCTATGTAGGTATCCTGACATTATTTTTCACCAGAAATGAAGAGGACATATCTAAAGCGACTGAAACTGAAACAAAAAAAAGTTGTTGTGCCAGCAAAAAAGAAGAATCTGTTAAAGAAGAGCCAATTGCTAAAGAAGAGAATGAAAGCTGTTGCAGTAAAAAAGTAGTTGTTGAGAAAAGCTGCTGCGCCAGTGAATCACCAATTGAGGAAGACAAGCAAATTTCATGGGTATCAAAAGCAGTAGATATACTGAAATTCTCTAGCGGCAAGTTGCTTAACGATATTACTCGCTGGCTGGTCTTGGGTTTACTGGTCGCGGCCATAATTAAAACCTGGGTACCAGAGTCCTTTTTGATTCAATGGGGCGATGGATTTATGGCGATGGTAGTAATGGCGCTAATTGGCATTCCCATGTATATCTGTGCAACCGCATCTACACCAATTGCTGCAGGCTTTTTGGCAGCAGGAGTTTCACCGGGAGCTGTGCTGGTATTTATGCTGGCAGGACCCGCGACTAACCTATCAACAATGGGCATGATCCGTCAGGAAATGGGCAATAGGACATTGTATGCTTATTTATTCGGAATCATCTCTGCATCCATTGGTTTTGGCTATCTGGTTAACTGGATGGTTGGCAGATGGAACTTTGAAGTTTATCAGGTTGCTTCACATGCCCATGAAATGAATGAATCGGTAATTTATCTGATCAGCGCCTGGCTTTTGGGCTTTTTAATGATTAAAAATGAAGCACGGAAGTTATTCTAACCAAAGCACATAATCATCTAAAATGTAGAATTATGCCGCGAACATGCGGCTATCTTCTATTAATCATCTTATATCTGGATTGTTGACCATAAAATTAAATTTTTAAACCCGTCACACTTCCGACCTGTTTTATTTAAAAGATCATTGCAAGATAGACGAATTTGGCGTATTTTATGCGCAATATATCTGTTTTAGTGCGTCATCAGCGACTGAAAAACGGTGTTTAGAGATAATAAAATGAGTGTTTTGATCATAAATGGGCCAAATTTGAACCTTCTTGGGCAAAGAGAGGTCTCTATTTATGGTGAAAAAAGTCTGGAAGAGATTCAATACTTAACAGAACAATGTCTTGAAAATGCTGGTATTTGTTGTGAATTTTTCCAATCTAACGCAGAACATGAAATAATTGACAGAATTCAGTCAACTATTGATGATGAAACAGAAGTGATGATTATAAACCCGGCAGCATTTACACATACCAGTGTTGCAATCCGTGATGCAGTTGCTGCAGTGGAAGTTCCTTTTATAGAGGTGCACTTGTCCAACCCACATACAAGAGAGCCTTTCAGGAAGCATTCCTATTTTTCAGATCTGGCAATAGGGGTGATTGCAGGATTTGGTGTACAGAGTTATTTGATGGCTTGTGAGCGAGCTATCGATTTTTTGAAACAAAATGAGTTAGATAACGATTAGTCCAATTTATACGATTAAATTCTGAGTTAAGAAGGTAATTTACTATGGATATTAGAAAGGTTAAAAAATTAATTGAGTTGCTTGAAGAGTCTGGCGTCGCCGAAATTGAAATCAAGGAAGGCGAAGAGTCGGTTCGAATTAGCCGAGCAACTGGTGCTGTAGCGGCGGCTCCAATTCAATATACAGCTGCGCCTGCACCTGTTGCAGCGCCATCAGCACCAGCTGTAGCAGCATCGCCAGCTGCAGAAGCAGTCAGCGGGCATCAGGTTAAATCTCCAATGGTAGGTACTTTTTATCGTTCACCTTCTCCAGGTTCCAAGTCATTTGTAGAAGTGGGCGACAAGGTCAATGTTGGTGATACTCTGTGTATCATTGAAGCAATGAAAATGATGAACCAAATTGAATGTGACAAGGCGGGTACGGTCAAAGCCATTCTGATTGAAGATGGTGAACCGGTAGAATTTGATGAACCACTATTCATTGTTGAGTAGTAAATCCTCAAAGATTATTCGTTTAATTAATACCTTGTTAACTCATTAATTACTGGAAAAGATAATGCTTGATAAAGTGGTTATAGCAAATCGTGGTGAAATTGCGCTACGAATTTTAAGAGCTTGCCGTGAAATGGGTATAAAAACGGTGGCAGTACATTCTGTTGCCGATGAAAATTTGATGCACGTTAAACTGGCCGATGAATCTGTCTGTATTGGGCCAGCATCGCCTATGCACAGTTACCTGAATATTCCTGCAATTATTGCGGCTGCAGAAGTTACAGATGCCGTAGCAATTCATCCTGGTTATGGCTTTTTGGCTGAAAATGCTGATTTTGCCGAGCAAGTCGAGCGAAGTGGATTTACCTTTATTGGTCCTACTGCCGATAGTATTCGGTTAATGGGCGATAAAGTTTCAGCCATAGAAGCAATGAAAAAAGCAGGCGTTCCTTGTGTGCCAGGTTCAGGTGGACCTTTGGGTTCAGATGATCAGGAGAATTTGAAAATTGCTAAACGCATTGCTTATCCGGTTATCATCAAAGCTGCCGGTGGTGGCGGTGGTCGTGGTATGCGTGTGGTACACAAAGAAGAAGATTTGGTGAAGTCGATATCAATGACCAAGGCAGAAGCCAAAGCAGCGTTTAATAATGATATTGTTTACATGGAAAAATATCTGGAAACACCAAGACACGTTGAAATTCAGGTGATTGCAGATTCTCATGGCAATGCGATTTATCTTGGAGAGCGAGACTGCTCCATGCAGCGTCGACATCAAAAAGTGGTTGAGGAAGCGCCAGCGCCAGGACTAACAGAAGAAAAAAGACGATTTATTGGTGAGCGTTGCGCGCAAGCTTGTAAAGACATAGGTTACCGTGGTGCCGGTACTTTTGAATTTTTATATGAAAAAGGCGAGTTCTATTTCATTGAAATGAACACCCGTGTTCAGGTTGAGCATCCGGTTTCTGAAATGATTACTGGTGTGGATATTATTAAAGAGCAGCTTCGTGTCGCAGAAGGACAACCACTTTCCTTTAAACAAAGTGATATTGTCCTGCGTGGACACTCAATTGAATGTCGTATTAATGCCGAAGATCCAAGCACTTTTATTCCATCGCCTGGCACTATCACGCGTTATCATGCGCCCGGAGGCCCAGGTGTTCGATGGGACTCACATATTTATTCTGGTTACAAAGTGCCACCTTACTACGATTCGATGATAGGTAAACTGATCACCTATGGTGAAACCCGAGAAGTAGCCATGGCCAGAATGCAAATGGCTTTGGATGAGGTCATCATTGACGGGATCAAGACCAACATTGAACTGCAACGTAAAATTATGGCTGATGTCAATTTCCAAAAAGGTGGAACCAATATCCATTATCTGGAAAAAATGTTGGATAAATAAAGCATTCTGATATGCAAAAATTTCTTAAAATATTTGGCATTATAGTTTTACTTCTTATTATTGTCGGGTTGGTTCTGGACAACAGTTTTGAGGCAAGGCGAGAAATCGTTATCAAAACTGATAGACAGACAGCCCTGCATTATCTGCAGCAACAATCCAATTGGCAAAAATGGTTTCCGTGGATGGCTATGGATCCGTCTGTTGAAGTTGTCTCTGACAATGAAAGCGATAAAATTTCATGGAAGGGCGTAACAGGAGGTGGTCAGATTATCAATCTCAAATTTAAAGATGATCAGATTATGTTCCACTTTCAATTAACTGGCGATGAAAGTATTTTTACCAACCAGATAGATATTGTTTCAAAAGGCTCTGATACTAAACTGATTTGGCAGATGAATGGCGAAATGTCGCCAATAGTTGTCGGCAATTATTTTGCTCAAATTATGGATGGGATCATGGGACAGACAATGGACAGTGGCCTGCAACAAATTAAAAATAACCTGCAGGATTAATCCTGATTGTTTTCCTGATTTAGATATTCTATTCCCGCACCATATTGATTCGACCATGCAATTCTGGCTTTCAGGATAGGGGCGTCGCTTGCCATATGAGCTGCTTGAACCTCAATTAAACTATTTTTCTTCATTGCGGCAAGTATTTTACTTTCAATAAATAAGCCTTTTTCAGAAAAGTTTAGGGTTGGGGCTATAAACTTTTGAAAGCCTTCACCTGTCACATATACATCAATTCTGACAGGCAATCTTTCATCTTTTCTATTTGATCGAGTCGACATCCGCTTTGACAAAAATAAATATACTTAAAAAAAGTATAATGTATAAAATCAGATTAGCCAGTTGAAATCTAAAAGAGTTATCACATTATATTGTCGCCAAAGGATAGCGATATAATGCGGCTGATTTCGGAATAACTCATACCTGATTGTTGTTGCAGATCGTTAAAGATGTTCTGAATTAAATTCAGATCGCGCATTGAAGTAGGGTGACGACTTATTACGTTTTGAGAAATGAAATATCCAACAGTATCTTGCGAAAGTAAAAAAGTATCTTTTCCTATAGTACGAAGAAAATATGGGCCAGTATTTCCACCCAGGCGTGAGCCCTGTTTTTTTAGTAGTTGCCACAGTTCAATGATATTATTTTCAGGCCATTCAGACAAAAATTGACCAAAGCTGCCATGCTTTTCAGATATTTCCAAAATAAAGTTGGCGTTGTGACGAATAGATTTTACTTTTGTAAAATTACGGATGATCCTTGTGTCTTGCGACATTTTTTCAATTTGCTCATCACTAGCCAAAACCAGTTTTTCCGGCTGAAACTGCCAAAAGACTTCTTCAAACCCCGGCCACTTTGCCTCTACAACTCGCCAGACAAAACCTGACTGAAAGATTTTTTTGCTCATTTCAGATAAACAGGTTTGATTGGATATTTGGCTAATTTGCTGAGAGGTTTTTACTTTAGGTAGTAGCGCTTCGAGTTGCGCTGCGCCACCTTTTCTTTCAGTGGCGCGTTGTAAAATTTGCGAGAAGTTTTCCATCGAGATTACTTGTTACAACTGCTCTCCAATTGTAATGTTTCGTCAACTATTTCAAAAACTTCATTATTGCCGCCAGCGGCTGAAACAGAAGTAAGATACTGATGGTTAACGATTACCAGAGGCACACTTTGCACTTGATATTTTACCAATAAGTCGTAATCATCTTTCAAGGCTTTTTCGATTGCGGCTTGATCGCTTAATGCCTTATCAGCTTCTTCTTTATTAGCGCCTTGTGCAACCAGAAACTCAACCGCTTCCTGTTGTGAGCCGAAAAGTTTTTGCTCCTTGTGTACACGTTCAAAAATAGCGTGTTGGGTTTTTTCAAGAACGCCCAGTTTTTTTGCGGCATGGTGAACCAGAAGTAATGATCCAAACATATTATTGCCGAGAGTCGTTGGTACTGATCTGAATTCAATATCAGGATTTTTGGCTCTCCAGGCTTCAGCAGAAGGCTCAAGGTTGTAACAGTGAGGACACTGGTATGCGAAAAACTCTATAACAACTGGTTTTTCACAAGTGGCCTGTGGAACAATAGTTTGATATTTTGGGCCAGCTTGATGCTCATGATGATCATGAGCATGTTCTTCCTCTGCTTTCTCCTCTTCTGCCTGAGTTTCCTCAGACAAAGCAGTTTCAGATTGCTCGGGTAATGTAGCGGTTTGATCGCTTTGTTTTTCCTCATCCTGTTGACAAGCTGCTAGCATCATCAGTGAGAATACAATCAATATTATTTTTTTCACAATGACTCCTTAAGATGGACTGATTTTGTAAAGAACCAACTATACACTGGTCTTTGAGTGATATCGAGAATAGAATACAATTTTACTGGTAATTTTGACAAGATTTGATCTATCCTGTTTTGAATAAATACCAAAAAATTTTATTAAGGTAAAACCATGTCACAAGTTTTAGAAGAATTACTGCAATTATTATCTTTGGAAACCATCGAGCAAGGACTCTATAGAGGTAACAGTCAGGATATCGCATTGGGGCATGTTTTTGGCGGGCAGGTTATCGGCCAGGCATTATCTGCGGCCAAGAGAACGGTGGATAAGGACAGACCGGTTCATTCTTTTCATAGTTATTTTTTAAGACCAGGCGATGCCACCAAGCCAATCGTTTATGATGTAGAAAATATACGAGATGGTAAAAGCATTTCAACCCGCCGTATTAAAGCCATTCAAAATGGAAAACAGATATTTTTTATGACAGCGTCATTTCACGGTGCTACCACTCAATTTGAGCATCAGGCCAGTATGCCAGATGTTACAGTGCCAGATGATTTGCCATCAGAGCAGGAATTGTTAAAGAAACACAGTGATAAAGTGCCTGAATGGATCAGAGACAGGATCATTTGTGAAAAACCAATTGAAATGCGATCGGTTGATTTTTTTGACCCCTTTAAAGGTGAAAAAAAAGAACCTATTAAAAATGTCTGGATGAAAGCCAATGGACAGTTGCCTGATGATCCTCGCATTCATAAATACTTATTAGCTTACGCTTCAGATTTCGCATTTTTACCCGTTGCAGGCCAGCCTCACGGTATTTCTTTCGCTTTGCCTGGATATCAAATGGCAACAATTGACCATAGCATGTGGTTTCATCGCGATTTCAGATTTGATGACTGGTTGCTTTATGCTATTGACAGTCCCTCATCCAGCCATGATAAAGGTTTTGTCAGGGGGCAATTTTTTGATCGTTCAGGAAGACTTGTGGCCAGTACGGCGCAAGAAGGTGTGATCAGGAAAAAGAAATAAATGGCGCTTTTTGATAAGTTTTAAATTATCTTTAGATTCAGTATTCGATAAGCGTTGGTTGAGACTGATCAAGATCAAGAGAAAAGGCACTGTTAGCTTTATAATCTGATCGCTTAAAGCTCAATGGAAACATATTGTGATTAACATGCCTAACATATCTCAATCTATACAGCATAAAAGTCTTTCTTTTGTTCGTTGGTTGTTGGCGCCATCGCAATTGGCAAGTATAACTACCAAATTACCCTTTATCATTTGTCAAAAATCAATAGAGCTGGCTTGTAATAAAATGCTTGAAGAACCTGTTAACGAGGGTGAGTTCGATTTTTTAAATGCAAAGGTATTACAAATTGAAATAATTGATGCAAGACTTTTTGCAGGATTAAGTTTTCGCAATAATAAAATTATTTGTGTTTATATGGATAACAACAAACACTCATCAGATGTGACCTTGTCAATTGCAACAGCTGATGCTATCAGCTTAATGGAACAAAAAATTGATCCCGACACGCTTTTTTTTCATCGCAAACTTAAAATTCAGGGCAATACAGAACTGGCACATCATGTGAAAAACACAATAGATAATCTTGATCCGGATTTGCTACCAGCTTTTCTCAAGAAGATAGTTATGATATATCGAGATAAAATATTAACCTGATATTTTGATTTTAAACTTAACTAGCTAACCATTTTGATACCTGGCATTTGAAACCAGTATCCATTGCAAAAACTATAGTCGTTATTCAGTTGTTCAGATAGTAATAAATCTTTGGAAGTTTGATCGTTATTTGAATCACCGATGACTTTCGATAAAGAATTAATCACAACCAGAGTATCACTAGCATCAACAGGCACAATTCTCAGTACGTCAATTCCGCTATCATGCAAATCTTTGTAATAATTCAACAGATTGGTAACCGTGGCAGATTGTGTTTGAATGCCATTGATTTGGGCAAAGTGTTCGCCTTCGCGAGATTTAACCAAAATTCCTTGAGGATCTTTTTGACAAACAAATTGACAGTTGTCTTTGGGGTGTTGGTAATGTCTGGCAGAAAAACAGCGCGCTGAATAAGCCAAAGGCATGCGCCCAAAAGCCTGATACTCGATTTCAATCTGATGTTTTTTTGCATGCGAAATTAATGGGCTAATGTCTTCTTTTCCCATCTCAACAGGTACAACCCATCGCGTCATTCCGGATTTACGTAGAATATCAAAAGTGGCCTTGTTGTATATGTTGATTGCACATCCAGCAACAAATTGATGATCGTGGTTTTTAGCAAGTTGTATTGCAGCCACATCATTTGCTTCAATCAGAAATGTTTTTTGCGATGCAATTTTGTTTAAGTATTTTAATTCAGAAACCGATTCTAAAAGTGTCATTGTGGAGAGGACTACCTGTTTTCCTGAATTAAAAAGTTTATCTGAAATGTCCATCCAATCTTCAAGTTTTAAAGCTCTTCTTTTTGAGCAAATTGTTTCTCCAAGATAGACGATATCAACATTGGTATCAGAAAGTTGTTCGTAGAAATCAAAGTATTCTTCTCTTTGCCAGAAGTAGGGAATTGAAGCCAATGATATTTTCATCAAATCACTCCTATTGCCATTTTCGTTCGTAAGCACCAAGTGTTGTTTGGTGGCCTTCTGAAAGAGAAGACAGGGTTTGATAAGCAGATGGGTCAATTGCTTGATTGGATAAATGTGAGTCGTTAGATAAACTGTCTAAGGCCTTTCGCCAAATTTTAGTCACTGTAGCAACGTAAGCTGGACTTCGTTGGCGACCCTCAATTTTTATTGCCGCAATTCCTGCAGCATTTAATTGGGGTAAAATATCCAGAGTGTTTAGGCTGGTTGGCTCCTCAAGGGCGTGCTCAATTTTTCCTTTTACATCAAATCTGCCTTTACAAAGTGTTGGATAACCAGCTAATTCATGTTTATCGAATTGGTCTATTAACATACCATTGAGTCTGCTTTGTAGAATGTCACCTTTGTCCTCCCACTCGACATAAGCTGCAGGTGAACAAGCGCCGTGAGAATTTGGAGATTCACCGGTCAAATAGGAAGATAAAAAGCATCTTCCTTCGGCCATAATGCAAAGACTACCAAAGCCAAAAACCTCAATTTCTACCGGTGCATTGGCGGCAAGATAAGAGACTTGAGTCAGAGATAACACTCTGGGCAAAACAGCTCTGCGAATGGCAAAGTTTTGATGGTAAAAATTAAGTGACTCCAGATTGGTAGCAGATGCCTGAACAGAGAGATGAATTGGCATGGTATCAGATTTATTGCGTATATAATCCATTACTCCCATATCCGCAACAATCAAGGTATCAATCCCCAAATCAATAGCTTGATCAACAGTATCAGTCCACCGTTTCCAGTTATTTTCACGAGGGTAGGTATTAATGGCGCAGTATATTTTTCGTTGATGTTGATGGGTATATTCCACAGCTTGCCGAATTTGTTTTGTAGAAAAATTTAATCCGGCAAAATGACGAGCGTTGGTTTCATTTTTCAAGCCAATATAAACCGCATCAGCACCATTGTCGATAGCTTTGATGAGTGATTGATAATTTCCTGCCGGGCAAACCAGTTCCATGTAATTAACTCATGTCATTATTGTGGACTGTTAAATTTGGTACTACAAAAAGATTTGCATTGTAGCAATGATTAATAGAAGAGAATTGACGCTGGTCAATTAAATAAGTCGGGGGGCTAACGGAATGAAAGTTGGGAGGGTAGTTGGGTTAACACAAAATTAATTGCGTTAACCCAAAAAAGATTTAGCTGGCAGGCAATATTGTTGCAGTCGCTTCACCAAAACCGATACGCTTAAAGCCTTCTTTCTCACACCAGCCCCTCATTATCACAGTGTCACCATCTTCAAGAAATGTTCTGGTTTCACCATTTTTCAGGGCGATTGACTCTTTGCCACCAAAAGATAGTTCGAGCAAAGATCCTGCTTCTTCATGAGAAGGACCCGACTGCGTACCACTACCAATCATATCACCTGATCTAAAATTACAGCCATTCACAGTATGGTGTGTAACCATTTGAGCAACCGTCCAGTAGGAATGTTTGAAGCTGGTGACTGATAAATGATTGGCGGAATCACCTTTTTCTCTCATGGTTTCTGTTTCCAGCAAAACTTCCAGTTGTATATCAAAGGCACCTGATTGTCGATTAGTTTCAGATTCAAGATATGCTAAAGGTTGAGGATCAGCTTCGTCTCGATGCCAGCTGGTTTTAAAAGGTGCCAGTGCTTCTGTAGTGATTATCCAGGGTGAAACAGTGGAAGCAAAGTTTTTGGCCAAAAATGGTCCTAGCGGTTGATATTCCCAGGCCTGAATGTCACGAGCTGACCAGTCATTTAATAAACACATGCCAAAAACATGATCTTCAGCATTATCCAGACTGATAGATTCACCCAGATCATTGCCTGAGCCGATATAGATACCCACTTCCATTTCATAATCCATACGTTTACAAGCAGAAAAAACAGGTGCTGCGGCATCCGGAGCCTTGATTTGTCCTTTTGGTCGTTTGAATTGCTGTCCTGAAACATCAATTGATGATGAGCGTCCATGATAGCCAATGGGAACCCATTTATAGTTAGGTAACAAGGGATCATCAGGACGGAACAATTTACCAACTGATGTTGCATGATGTATAGATGCATAAAAGTCAGTGTAATCGCCTATCACACAAGGTAATTTAAAGACTGCCTCACTTTGCGGCACTAAACAGGTTTTCATTTTTTCTGACAAATCGCTTCCCTGACGTAATGCTCTTGATAAAGCTAACCTGACCTGTGACCATACATCTTTGCCATGCGACATAAAATCATTCAGATTTTCCTGATTGGCCAGTTCAATTGCTCTGGCTACATCACCGGAGAAAACCTGATGAGAAACCAGCGCTGCAAAATCAACAATATAATCGCCGATTGCAACGCCAGCACGGAAACTTTCATTTGAATCTTTTCGTTTAAAAACTGCAAAAGGCAGATTTTGAATTGGAAAATCATTGTTTTCCTGATTAGCAGATTCTACCCAACTGATTAATTGAGGATCATGGGTTTCATTGATTTGGGACATTAAAAGGTTGCTCCGATTTAAAACACAATTATTCCTATTATATCAAGGCAGCAACAAAAGAACACGGTAGTTGTTTGAGGTATTTGTTATGAACAAAAAGGGAAAGGTGCAAATTAACTTTTATAGGTAAAATTACGCATCATTGGCCATGTGTTTGGCGATGATATCAATAAGATCAGACTTTAAAATAGGCTTTCTTAAAAGGTCATCGAATATTTCAGATTCAGACAATATTTCGCTTTCAGCCAAACCGGAAGCTGTCAGAGCAATTACGATTGGGTCATAGATCTCTTTTATTATCTGAGTTGCCTTGTCACCATCAAGATATGGCATACGTAAATCCATTAAAATCAAATCGGGTCTTACAACTTTAGCCATTTCAATAGCTTGTAATCCATCATCAGCGATAAAGAGTTCAAATGGCAAACTTTCCAAAAATTTACCTACCAGAATTCTGTTACTGGCAACATCGTCAACAATCATCACTTTTGCAGGTTTAAACTTGTAATCCCTGTTTTGAGTCTGTTTAACCTGATGAGCCTTGCATACATCAACCTCATAAAGATGCAATGTGAAGCAACTGCCAACATTTTCCTGGCTCTCCACGGTAATATCACCATCCATTTGTTCAGCAAGTTTTTTGCATATTGCAAGCCCCAGTCCTGTTCCGCTTCGATATTGTTCATTAGATAAATCCTGTTCAAAATATTTAAACAGTTTACCTTTAAATTGATTTGGAATGCCTATGCCGGTATCTGTGATGGATATAAACAAATCCAAAGTAGACTTTTTTTCAGTATAACTGATTGAATTAACATCAATGGAGATAGAGCCTTCTTCAGTAAACTTTTGAGCGTTACTGAGTAAATTGAAAATGATTTGTCTTATACGATGAATATCAACCAACAAATATTGAGGTATGTCAGTATTAAAGTTAAGTTTAAGTTCAACGTGTGATTTTATATTGGCTTTAAAAATATTAAATATATCTCTGATTTCTTTTTCGAGATTGGCAGCAGATTTAACAATTACCATTTTGCCAGCTTCAATCTTCGAAAGATCAAGAACGTCATTGATGATGTTGAGCAATCCCTTGGAGCTGGAGTTGATCGAATCAAGATAAGATTTTTGCTCTTCGTCGAGTTTTGACTGTGATAACAGTTGAGAAAAACCCAAAATAGCATTCATCGGTGTACGAATTTCGTGACTCATATTTGCCAGAAATTCAGATTTTGCCTTGTTTGCCTTGTCAGCTTGATGCTGAAGCTCTTTCAGGTGAGCGGTTAAAATATTCTGGTGGTGAATGGCCATTTTAAGCTTTCTTATCCAGTACTGGCTAAGAAGAATAATTACAGTGCTAAAAATAACAATTGACCAAACCAGATATAATGGAATGCCAGATTTATCGACTTGTATAGTAAACCAGCGGTTATTAATTTCTCGTTTTTGATTATCGGTTACCGCTGCAAAACTTTTGTTAATGATGTTAATTAAAGTGTTGTTATCCGGATTCTTGTTGGTAATAAAATGAATGGTAACGCCGCCTTTTACTGAACCACTGATTCTTAAATGTGCAAACTCAGGCTTCCTCAAATAATACGCGGCCACAGACAAACCCTCTATATAGGCATCTGCTTCACCATTGGCAACTTTTTCAAAGGCTTCGGTTACAGAGTTAGTTTTCAAAATGGTAACCTGAGGTTGATATTGTTCAAGTCGTTTAACCAGAAAAAGGTTTTTTGGTAATGCTACTGTTAATCCGGATAATTGGTTTATATCTTCTATGTAGGAAAAATCTGCTTTTGAAACTACAGCCAGAGATGAGCTGATATAGGGTTGGCTATATTTAAATTTTTCTGCTCTGCCTTCAGTATAGGCAGCTGCAAGCGCCAGTGAAATATCATCATGTAATAAACTATTTTCGACATTATTCCAGCCATCAATGTGTTTATATTCAAACCTGATGCCTGAATCTCTGGAAACAATATCAAGATAATCTTTGGCAATTCCCTGAACCTTCTCATCTACGCTTATATAAGGCATCCATGTGGTATCACTAAAATAGACAACAGGATTGTCAGATATCCACTGTAGTTCTTCATCAGTATAAGAAATTATTTGATTGGAAAAACAGCTAAAAGATGCAAAGTATAAAAGCACAAATGCGATCAGGCGGTTTTTATTGTTTATAGAATCCATTCAGCCTTCAGTAAAATTATAAATAAAGCCAGATACATAAATATAGTACAAAACCTGTTTATAACAAGAAGAGCGAAGCGTTAATTTGTCAAAAAAAGTAGCAAATTGATGCTATATATTAATAGTCGAATAAAATGTAGTAACAAAAGTAAGGAGATATTGATGCGTATCAGAAACAAGGTGTTAATAGCGTTTGTTTTGATTGCGGTTATTCCTGTTTTAATCAGCATTATTGCTATTAACACTGCCAGTAGCATCAAAAGTAGTGAAGTTATAAACGAGATTGTAAGTGATCAATTAATCGGAACACGAGAGCTCACTAAAAAGCAGGTACAAAGTTACTTTGAACTCATTAACAAACAGTTAGTTGATTTGTCCGTTTCTGAATACGCTATCATTGCAACCAAACAATTTAGTGACGGATTCAAAAACTATTTTGAACAGACAAAACAGACTATGCCATCAAATTTAGATAGTGAATTGATGGAATACTACCAATCAGATTTCCTGTCACTATACCAGCAATACAACAATGAAACGGATTTCAATGCTAAAGAATGGATAGATAAAATTGATCGAAATGGAATTGCTTTGCAGTATTCGTTCATTAAATCAAACCCTAATCCTGCTGGAGAAAAACATAATCTACACCAATTATCTAATAGTTCAGACTTTGGTAAAAGCCACGAGCGATACCACAAGGAATTCAAACATTTTTTACAGGCATTTGGTTATTACGATATTTTTATTGTCGATGCAGCAACCGCTGACGTAATTTATTCAGTTGATAAGGAAGTTGATTTTGCAACCAATTTAAATGATGGGCCGTTTGCAAATAGCGGTTTGGCTGCAGCCTACCGTCAGGCTATTGAAAGTCAGAAAAAAGGGGAAACAGTTTTAGTAGATTTTAAACCCTATTCTCCATCTTACGAAAAACACGCAAGTTTTGTTGCTACAGCAATTTATGAGGGCAATAAAAAAATTGGTGTTTTAATTTTTCAAATGCCAGTTGATGGGATGAACAAAATTACAACATTTGATAAACAATGGGAATCTCAGGGACTTGGAAAAACGGGAGAAGTATATATTGTCGCCAAAGACGGGCTGATGAGAAGTAATAGTAGAATGCTGGTTGAAGATAAAGAGACTTATTTGAAAGATCTAAAGAAGAATCAGTTGAGTGATGAAATTATCAGTCAGATAAATGTAGGAAATTCAAGCATCGGTTTGCATCCGGTAAAAAATCTTGCAATTGATGAAGCGCTAAAAAACAAGACTGGTGTTATGCAGATCACTCAAGATGAAAAGACAATTATTTCGGCTTATGCACCATTACAGATAAATGGCGTTGATTGGGTGATCCTGACCAATATGAATGTAGAAGAGGCATTTGCTTCGATTGATGATATATCGTCAACGATAATTAAAACTGCGCTTATTATTTTGGTTGTTGTCGTTATTTTGGTTTTAGCAATTTCATTTTGGTTTTCAGGTCAAATTACCAAACCTATTGAGGCCTTGAGTGAAGGTTTGCGAATTGTTGGTAAATCTTCAGATCTGACTTACAGAGTCGATGTGAAAAGTAATGATGAAGTTGGCAAGGCCGGAAAAGCGTTTAATGAAATGCTGGAAACTTTTTGTCAGAGCATTGAAATGGTGGCGGATTCAACAATGCAGTTGGCAGCCACTGCAGAGGAAACATCAATAATTACTGATAAAACCAATGCATCTTTAAGAGATCAGCTGGCTGAAACTGAAAAATTGGCGACAGCCGCTACTCAAATGAGTACGACAATCAAAGATGTTGCGGTAAACACCAAAAGTACAGCTGATGCAGCTTCCAGCGTTAATGAGCAAGCCGATAAAGGGCAGCAAAACATGCTGGAAACTGTTTCCGAAATAAATTTATTGGCAGGCGATGTTGAGCATTCTGCAAAACTGATTAACGATTTGGAAAAATGTAGTTTAGAAATTGGTTCTATTCTGGGTGTAATCAAAGGGATAGCTGAGCAAACAAATTTGCTTGCTCTTAATGCTGCAATAGAAGCCGCAAGAGCTGGAGAACAAGGTCGTGGATTTGCTGTGGTGGCAGATGAGGTTAGAGATCTGGCGAGCAAAACACAAGCATCAACAGAAGAAATTAACCAGATGATTGATAAATTGCAAATGGGATCGAAGAAAACGGTCGAGGCAATGGTTCAAAGTCAGCAAAAGGCTACCAAGGCAACTGAAAATGCAGTTATAACAGGAGAGTCATTAAAGAGTATTGTAAATTCAATCAACCAAATCAATGATATGAGCATGCAAATATCGGCAGCCACTGATGAGCAAAGTATTGTGGCTGAAGAGATAAATCGTAATGTAATAAAAATTAATGATATTACAGCGCAAACTTCTCAAGGTGCAAATCAAACATCGCATGCTAGTGAGAATCTGGCAAGGTTGGCGACAAATTTGAGAGATTTGGTGGGACAATTTAAAATAAGTTAGCGCAATCAAAATTAAATATTTGATCTGTAACAAAGTTATATGGAATTTTTAATAAATTTCATACAAACGTGAAATAAGATGTATAAAATATGAACAGCGTCAAGTAAAAAAAGATAAAATAATATTACTATCTGAGATAGATAGATGTAGGGGAAAAATAGTGAGTAGAATATTAGCTGTTATAAGTTGTTTTTTCGCGATTTTTTTTTCTCATTCCCTTTCTGCAAAACAAGATTTCTTTGATTTAGGCGAGCTCTATTTTTCTGATATTGGTGATAAAGAATCTCTACCACTTTGCTGTACTGCCGTATTGCAATCTAAAGACGGGTTTATTTGGCTAGGTTCTCAAAGGGGATTGATCAGATACGATGGTTACAGATTTAAATATTTTACTCATTCTCTAGACGATCCTGAGTCTATTAGTGGAAATTATATCATTTCGTTATGGGAACATGACGGGAAAATCTGGATTGGTACTGTTACTGGTGGAGTGTCAGTACTTGATGTTCAAAGTGAGAAATTCTACCACTATAAACATGATCCAAAAAATTCTAATGGCTTAACTCATAATCGTGTATTTGCAATCAGTGACGATAAAGATGGCAATATGTGGTTTGGTACCATGAACGGATTAAACTTTCTGGATATAGCTGAAGACAAAATCACTCATTATTTTCATTCCAGTGACAATAAAAATTCAATTGAAGCCAATCATATACATGCTTTATTCAAGGATGACTTAGGCAATCTTTGGGTTGGTTCAGACAAAGGCCTCAATAAATACAATTATCAAAAGAAAAATTTTGAGCAAGTATTTCAGGAAGGTTTAGAAGACGTGCTAAAAAAAGGCGTAACCAGCTTGTATCAGGACAAGGCTGGTAAATTATGGGTAGGTTTAAAAAGTGGAGAGGTATTATGGATTGATCCAGCAACCAATATTTTTAGGGATATAAAAATTAGCTTTAACGAACAGCTAAACATTAAATCAAGCCGAATCAAAACTATAGCACAACCTAATGATAATGAAATTTGGTTGGGAACATACGGGCACGGTATATTAGTTGTAGATGTTAAAAGTGGTTCCTTGGTAAGGCATTTGAAACACCAACCGTCTGTTAGTAGCAGCATTAATTTTGATTATATTGGACAAATTGTAACTGGCAAGTCCGGCTTAATGTGGGTGGCAACATGGGGAGGAGGATTAAATCGGTATAATCCTCAAAATGCAGGGTTTAGAGTTCTACGCATAGATGAAAGTAAAAATAATTGGTTCAAAGGAAAGGATGTTAGCAATATTCTTGAGCTAGACAATGGCGATCTCTTATTGGGCAGTCATGGAAAAGGGTTGGAAATAGGAAATCCTTTGACACACGAATTTTATTCAATTGAAGACTATACTGGCAATAGATACTTTTTAGCCAACAAATTCATATCAGGTCTTGTTCAAACCAGTGATCAAAAAATATGGATTGGAACCAGAGGAGGGCTGCAAAGATATGATAAGAACACTAATGAGGTTATAACTTTTACTTCGGCAGATGGTTTGGCGGATAACACGGTATTAAAAATTGCTGAAGATTCTTCTGGAAATTTGTGGGTGGCGACATTAAAAGGATTGGTACGAATCAGAATGTCAGATTTTACTATTGACTCTCCATTAAAAGATGATCCTTTGTATCAACTATTTGCTAAAGAAACCACTATGTCAATCGTATACCAGCCTGGAGGATATCTATGGGTTGGTACTACTGGAGGTCTGTTTTTAGTAAGCGAAAAAGATTTCTCGCTGGCAGTATTTAAATCAAAAACAGATGTTGATCAGTCTGGTAAATTGACTCATGACGTTATAAATGGGTTATTGGTTGATAGTAATGGTTCATTATGGGTTGATACGGCCTTCGGCTTGGATAAATTAGTGGAATGGAAAAATGGAACCCCAATATTTCAATCAATTAATAAACAAGCAGGCTGGCCATTTCAATCTTTCGGATCAAATCTTTTAGAGGACGGGCAAGGGAGAATATGGACCCATTCGGCAATATATGATCCTCGGACGAACAATATTGAAAGTTTATCAAAAGCTGAAGGCGTTGATTTTGGGACTTTTTGGCTAGGTTCATATGCCAAGACTAAAGACGGGGTTCTGATGTATGGCGGTAGTGAAGGGCTGTTGATGATAGAGGCAGAAAAATATACTCCATGGAAATTTGAACCAGATATTATGATTAGCGACGTAAGGATAGATGGACAAAGTATTTATTTTGTTGATTCAGCCCCAATTATTCTTGAGAATAATATTCAAAATTTTGTTATTGAGTTTGCTTCTACAGATTATTCAGCACCTGAAAAAATAAAGTTTGCGTACATGTTAGATGGTTATGATAATGACTGGACAGAGGTTTCGTCTGAATATAGAACGGCAACTTATACCAATCTGAATCCGGGGAAGTATCAGTTAAAAATAAGAGCGACCAACCGTACTGGCAAATGGAGCTCTCACGAATATGTTTTAACCCTCCAGCAATTACCCAAATTCTACCAAACCATGTGGTTTCGTTTTGTATTGTTTATTATTTTCTGTCTAATAATTCTCGCTGCAGTAAAAATAAGATTGTATGGCCTGCGTATGCAGAGAAATAGGCTGAAGTTGATTGTAAAAGAAAGAACACTGGAGCTTGAAGAGAAAAATAAGGCACTCGAGGTTGCTTTAGATGATCTGGAAAAGGTTAGTCTGACTGATCACCTGACAGGTGTTTATAATCGTCGTTTTTTGAGTCAGTTAATTAATCAGGAATTATCCAAACTGCAAAGGCATTACTACAACGAAGATGAAAATAAACAATCTGCATTTGGGTTTGTGGTCGTGGATATTGATCACTTTAAGCCAATTAATGATAGATATGGTCATGATGCCGGGGATAGGGTATTGTCAAATTTTGCCAAAATTCTGTCAGATACATGCCGTGAGTCTGATTGGGTTATTCGTTGGGGTGGGGAAGAGTTTTTAATTGTCGGTCGCTTTGTCAAACGGGATGAATTGCATACTTTGGCACAAAGGATCAAGGATAATATTGAAGCCAGTGAGTTTGATATCGGAAATGGCGAAGTAGTTAAGCGTACATGCTCAATTGGAGTGACCGCTTTTCCTTTTGTTAAGAATCAGTTTGATGGCTTAACCTGGGAGCAAACCTTGAACCTGGCGGATTTGGCACTTTATGTTGCCAAAAACAATGGTAGAAATATTTGGGTCAGCTTGTATGAAAAATTGATATATGATCCTCAGAAAATGTATCAACAGGCTTTTGAAGATTTGGCTGCTTTAGTTGAGGGTGGCATAATTGAGTATACAGTTTCAGACAGCAATAAAGAAATAGATTTCGATAACAGGAAAAATTGAAACATCAATAATTTATTGTGCCAGGTTTGCAGAACCAAAAGATAACTAATATGAACCATAAATTTGAAATCTTTCCTCGTGTGCCATTGATTCAACAGGCAACGCCGTTTTTACCCCTAGACCGTCTTACCGAGCTTTTTAACGTTTCGCTTTGGATTAAACGCGATGACATGAATGGTGTAGGAGCGGGTGGAAATAAAGTCAGAAAACTGGAGTATTTGCTGGCGGATGCAAAACAGAATAACGCTTCAGCAATCATCACAGGTGGAGGCGTTCAATCCAATCATGCCTCTACAACAGCAATTTGTGCCAAACGATTAGGACTTAAAAGTTATCTTGCTCTGGTAGCGGCAGTACCTATTGAAAATGAGCATTATCAAAGCAATGGCAATGTCTTTTTAAATCAACTTTGTAATGCTGAAATTAAAAGATTCCCCAAAGGAAGTAACGTAAATAAATGTATTGAGCAATATGCTCAAGAGATAGAAAAACTAACTGGTAGTAAGCCCTATGAAATTTGCATGGGTGGCTCAAACGTCATTGGGTCATTAGGCTATATCAAAGCCGCATTAGAAATTGCTTCTCAAATGAAGGCTCATGGCATCAAGTTCGCCTCTTTAGTTCATGCTTCTGGCAGTGCCGGAACTCAGGCAGGACTAATCGTTGGCTTTTATCTGGCGGGCGCTGATGTTGATGTTTTGGGGTGTAGCGTAGTCTACGATAAACCTAAAATCAGCCAAATGGTACTGGAACTTTGTCAGCAGCTTTCTCAGCTTCTTGGTATTACAAATGTTAACTGGGCTGAGAAAATTAATGTTAATGATAGTTATATCGGCGATGGCTATGGTTTGCCAGGTAAGGCTACCTGGGAAAGTATTGATATTGGAATTGAGACTGAATCGATTATTTTTGACCCCTGTTATACTGGCAAAGCATTTAATTATTTACTTGATCTGCTACGTGAGCAATCCAGTCTGTTACGAAAAAACACTATATTTTTGCATACAGGAGGTATGGTTGGGCTGATGGGGTATCAAAACTTTACACAGAAGATTCAGTCGGATCAGAGTTTATACTAAGCCAAATAAAAAAGGCCTAGCAGCTTATCAAATTGATAA
>JAOUOC010000118.1 GCA_029880585.1 Gammaproteobacteria bacterium | reverse complement strand
CATCAAATAGCCCTTGATATTAACTTCGATAGTTTTATCCACCATCGAATCCGGTGTATCAATCAGTTCACCAAAAAATGGATTGGTTGCTGCATTGTTAACCAGAATATCAATGGTTTTATGATCAGCTTTGACCTTGGCTATCAAGCCTTTAACTGCTTCAGTATCACCAATATGACAAGCGATTGGCACAACATTGTTATTACCATTGGCCTTGTTAATATCTGCGGCCAATTCATCAAGGGCTTCCTGCTTTCGACTTGAGATAATCACCGTTGCACCATAAGCTGAATAAAGTCTGGCTATTGCTTCACCAATACCACGGCTTGCACCCGTGATGATGGCTACCTTGCCATCCAGTCTGAATAAAGATTCGTAATTTGTCTGACTCATTTTTTCCTCACCTGATTTTGTATAATCTAAATATATTTTTAAATACTATGATCTATAACCAACTCTGCTCTTTTCAGCAGAATGTTGATCATTTGGCCAAATTTGGCAAACTTGGGATTGTCTGTTTGCCCATGATAATAGCGATAGTAAATTTGCTGTGCGATGACTGCCAAACGAAACAAACCAAAAACATAATAGGGTTCCATTTCAACACCTGTTATATTTCTGGATTGGCAGTAGCTATCAAATACCTGCTTTCTGGTCATCATACCTTTTAAATGGGTTGGCATCATTCTAATGGCTTGCAACTCAACCGGATCGTCTGCCTGAATCCAGTAGGATAAAGAACATCCCAAATCCAGTAATGGATCACCCAGAGTTGTCATTTCCCAATCCAGTACCCCTGCAATTTCTTCCGGCTTGTCCGGATTTAAAATCAAATTATCAAATTTATAATCATTATGAACCAGAGATTGATATCCGGAATTATAATTTAAATGTTCTTTCAGCCACTGATATATTTGATGACTTTCCATTACATCATCAGTATGGGCTTTTACAAAACGCCCTTGCCAACCTTCCAATTGTCTTTCTACATAACCTTGCGGTTTGCCAAGCGTTGCCAGATCTCCGGATTGAATATCAATTTGATGCAAGTGAACCAAACCTTCTACAAAGTTTTGACATAATTTTTGCAGCTGATCTGGTGACATTTCAACAGGCAGCTCAAGACCGATACCCATACCTTCAATTTTTTTCATAATAAAAAAGTTAGCGCCAATCACTGACTCATCATCACAAACTAATACGGGTCTTGGCGACAGGGAATAATGAGATTGAAGCAGATCGAGCACCTTGTGTTCACGCACCATATCATGAGCCGATTTGGCTATGGTGCCGAAAGGTGGACGACGTAATATCAGATAATCCTGACCATTAAACAACTGGTAGGTTAAATTTGATGCACCACTGGCAAACTGTTTAACTTCCAGACGATTGTTTTTCATAAAGCCGGGCAGCTGTTCAGACAAATAGCTCGCAAGTTGATCCAGCGGTAACTGATCTGATGGTCTGCAATCCTGACTGAGTTGTAAATTCATCATACCGTTCCTGTTAAATTTTTCTCTCTATTCGACTCTTCATCCAATTCAAGCCCAAGTTGCTTTTTAATGGATTTTTCAACAAATTCGCTATATTGTTCGCAACTTATCTTGGCCTGACGATAACGATAATGCTTGATGTACCAATTCTGCAACAACCCCTTGATCATCATTGCCATTAAAACAATCTCATGTTCGTCCAGCGAAATCTCACCTGATTGATTAGCCTGATTCAATGTAGCAAACAGCATTTGCTCTGTCTCACTTTCATTAGATTTCACAATTGCACGCACATCCTTATCAACATGCTTGGCTTCCATAAAAGCAAAAAAGAACCAGTCTTTCATACTCTGACTGACAAACAAATGGGTTCTGACCAAAGTCAGCAGTTTATCAATGTTTGAACTGGATTGCTGATTGAATGGCTCAAGACAGGTGAAAAATGCATAGGGTAAAAACTCGTTAATCATCTGCGCCAGTTGATGTTTGGAGCCAATATAGTTATACAAACCGCCCATACTGATGCCAGTTTTCTGACTGAGCTCTCTTAAACTCATGGAAGCAAAACCATGTTGACTGGCTAATTTAAAAGTGGTCAATATGATATTTTGCAATTTTTCGACTGCAATCTTGTCATTTTTTACGTTTATCTTGTCCTGATTTAACTGATAGAAAGCCGACCACAATTGCTTATCAAGCATAGGAAAACTTGATTGAAACAAAGCATAGTCATTCTCACCCTGCCAACTCATTTGCAACTCCGTTAAATCAGAACCAATAAAGTTTACAATCGGCTATTTTAACAACTGTCTGGCAACTACCATTTTATGAACTTCATCAGGGCCATCATAAATACGCGCTGCTCTTTCATGGCGGAAGAAGTAAGCCAGAATTTTATCATCAGTAACACCCAGTCCACCATGAGCCTGAATAGAACGATCAACAACCTTTTGTAAAACGCCAGCCGTATGATATTTAATCATGGATACATCTGTTTTGGCCTTTTCAAAACCAATATTTTCTATTTTCCACGCAGTTTGAAGTACCAGCGTTCTGGCAGATTCAATTTCAGCCTGAGATTCTGCAATCCAGTTTTGAATGGCTTGCATGTTAGCCAAAGCATATTTGTCAGTAATCTTTCTTATCTTCACATAATCAATCATTTCATTCATGGCGCGACGGCAAATACCCAACCAACGCATACAATGATGAATGCGCCCTGGCCCCAATCTTTCTTGCGCCAGCTTGAATCCACTACCCGCTTCTCCAATCAAATTACTGGCTGGTACTCGGCAATTTTCCATTTTAACTTCTGCATGAGAATAAAAACCTGAGCCAGCTTCTCCCATAATTTGAATGTTTCTCACCATTTTGTATCCGGGAGTATCAGTAGGAACAATAATCATACTGGCTCTTTCATGCTTGGCTGCATTGGGGTTAGTAACCACCATGGCAATACAAAAAGCTGCACCGTCAGCCGCTGAAGTAAACCATTTGTGAGCATTGATGACCCATTCATCGCCATCTAGTTCAGCAGTGGCTTCAAGCAGGGTGGGGTTTGAGCCTGCCGTTGCTGGTTCAGTCATACCAAAACAACTTCTGATATCTCCATTGGCAAGTGGTAACATCCAGCGTTCTTTTTGTTCATCAGAACCAAACATATGCAGTAATTCTATATTACCGGCATCTGGCGCCTGACAGCCGAAGACCAGATGGCCTAATGGAGATTGACCCAATATTTCCGACATCAAACCCAATTGCATTAAGTTTTCACCACTTCCACCAATTGATTGAGGTATGTGCGGCGCCCACAAGCCCATTTTTTTGACTTCATCTCTTAATGCTTTAATTCTTGGTTCAACTTCAAAGTAATCCGAATAAATAATTTCATTTTCGATCGGAAACAACTTTTCCTGAACAAACTGGTTGATGGTATCCAGTTTGGCACTTAATTTTTCATCAATTTCAAAATTCATAATTCACCTTACCTGTTTGGATCCTGTGTAAATATATCTTTTAATCACTTCAAAGTGATTAATTGTTTATCATTTGGCTTCATTAACGCACTGACATTATTAAAATTTATAAGCCTGAAACCATCATCTGTGAGCTTAACTTCAGTCACACTGGCATTGTTAATGGTTAAATTCATTTCCGTAAATTTTTGGTTGTCGTAGCCTAATATACTTTTCATCAGCAAACTAATCATCCCGCCCGAAGTCACCAGTGCAATCTTTTTACAATGTTGAAAATCTGAAGAAAGTTTTTGATGCAATGCTTTAGCCCTATCAGAAAAACTTTGCCACGACTCAAAGGGACAATCATTATCTTGCTGCCAGGTATTGACCAACATGCCAAAAACCTGATTAAAATAGTGAGACTGATTTAACCAGAAGCGCGGATCTTCCTGCACTTCTTTTGGGAAATTTTTCAGCACTTCTGGCAGATAGGTTTTGGCCAAATTATCACTATCAAATTCATTTAATAACGGCTCAACTGTAAGACCATTATTATGTCCGGCAGTTTCTGCCATCAACAATGCTGTATCAGCCTGCCGCTCCATAGTGCCATGCATTACCAGATCGAAAGCTATTTGGTGATAAGCAAAATATTCACCCAAAGTTTGCGCTTGCTTACGTCCTAAATCAGATAACTTGTCATAATTTGCTTGCCCAAAGCTGGCTTGACCATGTCTGATAAGATATATATGACTCATAATTTGCTGGCGTTTGATAATGAATACGACTGAATGAATCTACCTTAAAACAAAAGTGCCTGGAATGTCAATAACGAACGAGCGTTCGTTTTATTTATTATCATTTCTGTGATAACCTTGCATTCAATTATCCACAAGGATTAATATTTCAATTTTTTACGATTCAAGTTAACGAGAAGTGAGCAACTGGAATCTTTAAAACAGGTAACCAACATGCTAACAAGATTTAAACAAAAAAGTGTTTTAATAACTGGCGGAGCCAGCGGCCTGGGTGAACAACTGGTTTATCAATTTGCTCAATTGGGATGGAAAATTGCAGTGGTTGATATCAGTCTGGAAAAAGCCACAACAGTTGCAGAGAAAGCCCACAAGATGGGAGCCGAAGTAAACGTCTATTATTGTGATGTTGGCAAGGATGAAGATTTTGTCACCATTGCTGAAGCAATAAAGAAGCAATGGGGTGGCCTGGATATTATTATTAATAATGCAGGCATTGCTTCCTCTGGCATGATGGAAGAAATCAATAATGAAGAATGGTACAACGTACTCAACATTAACCTGAATAGTGTTTATCGTGGTTGTCATTACTGGATGCCACTGTTACCTGAAAATGGACCGGCTCATATTGTTAACACTGCCTCATTTGCCGGAATAATGTTGGAGCCTTCCATGATGTCATACAACGTCAGTAAAGCTGGCGTGATTGCCTTGAGTAAAACCTTACGCGCTGAAGTGGGTGGTCGTGATATCGGTGTATCAGTGGTATGCCCTGCTTTCTTTAAAACCAATCTGGTTGAGTCCATGACTCATGCCAGTGATGCCGTTAAAAATCAGATCAATAAATGGATGGAAACGTCAGGCGTCACTGCCGAAGATGTAGCTAAAGATATCCTCAATGCCATAGAAAAGAATCGTCTTTTTGTAGTGACTCACAAAATTGCCAGACGTATGATGTGGATGTTCAGATTTTTCCCTAACTATATGATGAAAAAAGCCATCGAACGGGGGCACAAAATTTTTCAACGCAAACAACAAGGCAAACAAACCCGTAAAGACTAACAGGAGATAAAGGTGATGAGTGCAACTCAACCTAAAATAATGATTTATGGCGCCAATGGTTATACCGGCAATTTGATTGCCCATTTGGCGAAAGAGCAAAAATTAAATACTGTGTTAGCCGGTCGTAATGCCAATGCTGTCAATCAAATGGGAGAGTCTTTAGGCTTTGCCTGTCAAGTATTTGGTTTGGATAATATTGATGAAGTAGTTAATCAATTGAAAGACATTGCATTAGTCATTCATTGTGCAGGACCTTTCTCTGCAACGGCGAAACCGATGATGCAAGCCTGCCTGCAATCTCAAACTCACTATACCGATATTACCGGAGAAATCAGCGTATTTGAATTGGCCCACTCCCTTTCTAAACAAGCCAAACAAGCAAACGTCATTTTATGTCCTGGTGTTGGTTTTGATGTAATCCCGACCGATTGTCTGGCCAGTCAATTAAAAGAAAAAATGCCAGATGCTACTCACTTAGCAATGGCTTTTGATTCAGCGGGTAAAATGAGCCCGGGAACAGCCAAGACTTCTGTTGAAGGATTAGCAACCGGTGGAAAGATCAGAAAAGATGGCAAAATCATCAAAGTACCACTGGCCTATAAATCGAAAAAAATCGATTTTGGTCAGGGTGAAAAACACGCGATAACGATCCCTTGGGGAGATGTGGCAACGGCCTATTATTCGACAGGCATTCCCAATGTTGAAATTTATTTACCCATTTCTCCGGGCAGAGCCAAACAAATGAAGCGCATGAACTGGTTCCGCTGGATTTTTAAATTGGGATTTGTGCAAAATCGTTTAAAGCAAAATATGGCAAAAGCCTCAAAAGGTCCAGATGATGAGCAGAGAAAAACCCTGAAAACCTTGTTGTGGGGAGAGGCGCGTAATGCCAAAGGTGAAACCATTACAAGCAGACTGGAAACCGCTAATGGCTATGAATTAACCGCTCATGGTGCATTGCTGATGGCCAAACATATTCTCGATAGCAAAGTTGATGGTGGCTATTACACGCCCAGTTTGTTGGCAGGCAATAAAATTGTTCATCAGATTACTGGGAGTGGTGAAACTGTTTTTAAATAAAAACAGGAGCGAGATTCGGGGAGCGTGGAGATGGGTAAACAACCTCATTCCATTTAGGGGGGGATAGCTTGCGTTTCCCGCCATATAAAAAAGGTGCCATTGTGTGCGTGTAATTACAGTTATATTAAAAATTATAGATTTTGTTAAAAACCTAATCATAATGTTCCTGTTTTTAGGTGGACTGACCTTTTTGATATTCCAGCTACGCAACTTGTTTCACACTCAAGATGTTTATATCCTTATTATTGTTGGAAACGTTGTTGGGCTTTTCGTTTCGACTATCTTATTCTCAAAAAAATCATGGTTATTTACTAAAGTCAAAATAGAAGAAGTATGGGCTGCTAGAACCTTATCCTATGTAGGTACTATTGCTTTAAGCATTTCGCTGTTTTCTTATGTAAATATCAAATATCCAATTAACGTTGAACAAAAGCAGTATAAAATAATAAACAAGAAATTGACTGAAGCAACAACCAGATCTGTAGATGCCTACTATCTTATAGTTGATACAAATGCTGGCGAGGTCGAATTATCAGTACATCATGATGACTATAAGAGTTTTAGTGAAGGTGACCAATATACTGTAAATGAAATTCAAGGCTATTTTGACTGGATTGTTATTGAACCAGCTAAATAGATAACAAATAGTTTGATAAGTTCTGCAAAAGAAATTTTCTCGTTCCCATGCTCCTGCGTGGGAATGCATACCATATCAAAAGATTTCCCCTCTCCCTATCCCTCTCCCTGAGGGCGAGGGGATGTAGAAGTTTGCCGGGTTTCCCAGCTCCCCTAACCTAACTCCCCGCTCCTTTTTTATCTAATAAATACTTATATATTTTATTCTTCTTATCCCCAAAAGTCTCCGCAGCAATTTTAGCCGCAATTTTCGCTGGCAAATGCTCACACAAACTTTCTGCCAACTTGATACTTTCCGGTTTCAGTTCATCATCTTTTTTGGTTTTACCTTGAATCAATACCACAAACTCACCTTTTTTCTGGTTATCATCTTGTTCAAGGATTTCAATCAACTCGCCAGCGGTTCCGGAAAGTACAGTTTCAAAGGTTTTGGTCAGCTCTCTGGTGACAACAATTTGCCGCTCGTCTTCTAGCATTTCAGCCATATCTTTAAGGCAAGATTCGATTCGATGGGAAGATTCATAAATAATCGTGGTACCCGATTGCTCTGAAATTTCAGATAACTGCTTTTTTCTGGCTTCGGTTTTGGCCGATAAAAAACCTTCAAATACAAATCTGTCTGTAGCCAAACCAGAAACAGATAAAGCAGCGATCAAGGCGCAAGCGCCCGGAATGGGGCTGATGGTATAGTCCTGTTGTCGAAGAAAGGTCACCAAAGCATAACCGGGATCACTGATTAGCGGCGTGCCAGCATCGGAAACCAAAGCAACAGACTCACCGGCATCCAATCGTTTGGCAATGGAATCAATTCGCTGCTTCTCATTATAATCATGTAAGGAGAAGCAAGGCGTATCA
>JAOUOC010000021.1 GCA_029880585.1 Gammaproteobacteria bacterium | reverse complement strand
TAAAAGGTTTGAAGGTGCAATTATTATTAGATATAAGTGGTCCTTTTGATTATATTGATCCAGTTGTAGCATCGCTTTATAGTGACGCATACGTAGTAGAATTAGTGAAAAAGTACAGTTTTGACTGAATTGTGGAAGGTTTGTTGAAGCAAAAAGGAAATTGAATATGTACTTAATAAAATGCCCTAAATGTGGATCTGGTGATGTAGAGATACCAAATAGCATAATAAGTTTTATGTATTCGTTTAAGCCGATAATTTGTAAAGAGCACGGTAGGTTGGGCTGCAAAGCCCAACAAATAAATAAAAATGATGTTGTGTTTTGTTGGGGTTCGCAAGCTCACCACCAACCTACGGTAATGAAATACCTATGGATAAGCACCGTAGGTACGATTAGCGCAGCGTAATCGTACGCATGAATATAAAGCACGGTAGGCTGGACTGCAAAGCCCAATAAATAAAAATGATGTTGTGTTTTGTTGGGGGTTCACAAGCCCAACACCAATCGATGGTAATGAAATATCTATGGATAAGCTGCTCAAAAGAATTGAACAGAATGCAGAATAACCACCCATCCGCCAAAAAACACATTTTACCTTTAAATTTTATTACCACCATTGACACAAAAACTCATTGGTATAAAATGCGCCAAACTTTTTTGAACAATTTTTATTTAACATTTTTTAAGAGGAGTATCTGGAATGTTCAGCCAGCTAAATTACAAACCGAGACGTAAGTTCTAGCCTTCCAGATGCTTTTGACTTGGAAGGTAAACGAATATCTTCTGAGTCAGGAAAGCCACTTTTTAAAAAGCCCTGACTGATTTTTATCACAGGGCTTTTTTTTCGACCTTAAGATATTCATTCATTTACAATATTAATTACAACATTGAAAAAATTCAGTGAAGGTCAAGTTATGCCTATACAAATAGAATTAAATAAAAACGCCCAAAATGGCGTTAAACCGGTAAAAATATTTACCCGTGATATCGATCAGAATGCGTTATCGCAATTAAAAAATATGGCGCAGTTGCCCATTATCCATTCACACATTGCGGCCATGCCCGATGTGCATATGGGCATTGGTGCAACCGTTGGTTCAGTCATACCCACATTGTCAGCGATTATTCCTGCGGCAGTGGGTGTGGATATCGGCTGCGGTATGAATGCGGTCAGATTGTCAATAAAGGCACATCAATTGCCTGACAATTTGAGAGAAATTCGACTGGCAATCGAGCGAGCTGTGCCTGTTGGTTTTGCTTCTCACAAGATGATTTCTGTGAGAGAAGCCAGCGCCAAAAAACTGGAAAAAGGACTGGATGTCTTGTTGGACAAGCATCAACAGCTTTTAAAAATGATGAAAAATCCCAGACAAACCTGGTTACAGCAATTAGGTACTTTGGGTTCCGGTAATCATTTTATTGAGCTTTGTATTGATGAAAATAAAGATGTCTGGATCATGTTGCATTCCGGAAGTCGTGGAATTGGTAATGCCATTGGGCGACATTTTATCCAGAAGGCAAGAAAAGATATGCAAGGTCATCTACATAATTTACCAGATACTAATCTGGCGTATTTTGAAGAAGGCAATGCCAACTTTAATGATTACCTTGAAGCGGTTGAATGGGCACAGCAATATGCTTTTTTGAATCGTCAGGAAATGATGGGGTTGGTGACGCGAGCCATTGCTCCGTTGCTACCAGCATTTCAGGTCACCAGAGAAGCAATTAATTGCCACCATAACTATGTTAATCGAGAGCATCATTTTGGACAGGATGTTTATGTCACCCGAAAAGGTGCGATCAGTGCCAGAGAGGGAGAGCTTGGAATTATCCCCGGCAGCATGGGTGCCAGATCCTATATCGTTAGAGGCAAAGGAAATGATGAGGCGTTTTGTTCCTGCGCTCATGGTGCGGGTAGAACAATGAGTCGAACAGCTGCCAAAAAGCAGTTTAAAAGACGGGATTTGGAAGTGCAAACACGAGGTATTGAATGCCGAAAAGATACTGGCGTGATTGATGAAATTCCGGCCGCTTACAAGGATATAGATGTAGTAATGGAAAACCAGAAAGATCTGGTGGAAGTGGTGCATACCTTAAGACAAGTGGTATGTGTTAAAGGTTAGCAGGTTTTATAGTTTTAAAACTGAAAAAAGGAGTCAATATGGCTAAATCTAAAAAGCGCGTGCGACAGAAAAGCAATTCTGTTGTATCGCAAGCACCAAGAAACCCCTTTGCTCATCATCCTTTGATGAGTAAAGGCGGCGTTCATCAAAAATCTCAATCTTCATTGAGATCAAAAGCTCGTCGCGAGACCAGACAATTGGCTCGCGATTGGGCTTCCTCTTTTCAATGGGGTCAGATGAACTTGAAATTTTATTAATCAACAGATTTCAAGTTCATCTGACCCCATTGAATTATAAAGTTAGAAAAATATTTAATTTTAAAAACTAGATCACATAGTTTGAATTTTGATCAAATATCTATATTAAAAACAGTTAATATAAGACATCTCAATGTTGTTAATTTCGAATTTTATTAATGAAGCTGTTTACAATATATGGCAGACCGGGTTGCGGTTTCTGCACCAGAGCAAGACAAATCTGTCTTGCTAAAAATCTAGAACACCAATACATTGATATTTGGGAAGAAAATATCAGCAAAGAAGATCTTTCTCGTAAGGTCGGAGAACCGGTATATACTGTCCCGCAAATATTTCATGGCGATACTTATGTTGGTGGTTGTGAAGACCTTGAAGTATATCTGGCAAAATGAAATCGGTTTAAGCAATATAATAAGTTATCATTGTCATCAAATTGTAACACTATCTTTCACTCTCCAATGGTATGATGCCATTCGTCTGGATATGAACAGGGCGAAAAGGCACGATTCTGGACTATTTGTATCTTAGTTATTAGAATACTTTTACTTTAAACTCATAAAGGTAAGCAGAATGAATCCAATACTTGATTTGTTTGCTTCATCACCGATGAAACCGATGCAAACACATATGCAAAAGGTGGAAGAGTGTGTTGAACATTTGCCCCAGTTTTTTGACGCAGTATTTGCTGAAGATTGGGACAGCGCTAGCAAACTGCAAAAAACTATCCGTAAATATGAAAACGAAGCGGACGATTTGAAAAAAGAGCTTCGACTAAACCTTCCCAAAGGGCTTTTCATGCCCGTAGCAAGAACCGATTTACTGGCTCTTCTTGCCTCTCAAGACAAAATTGCCAACAAAGCTCAAGATATTGCCGGAATGGTAACAGGCAGAAAAATGTCATTTCCAACTGAAATTCAGGATGATATGAGAGCTTTTTTAGTTCGTAGTATTGATGCTTCGCGTCAGGCCGGCAAGGCAATTCAGCAACTTGATGAATTACTGGAATCAGGATTTAAGGGAAAAGAAGTTACTATTGCTGAAGAAATGGTCGTGGTGCTTGATCAAATTGAAAATGACGTGGATGTTTTACAAATAAAACTACGTAGAAAGTTTTTTGATTTGGAGGCAAATTTACCTCCTGTCAATGTGGTTTTCATGTATCAGGTGATTGACTGGATTGGGGATTTGTCTGATATATCTCAGCAAGTAGGTTCACGTTTAGAGTTATTGTTAGCTCGATAAGCTAACTTAAGAGAGAGAGAATAATAATGGAAATCAGTTTATTTACAGAATACAACATGATTTTAATTTCATTGGCAGCCATTTTTGGTCTTTTTATGGCTTTTGGTATTGGTGCTAATGACGTTGCAAATGCAATGGGTACATCTGTCGGTTCACGCGCATTGACCATTAAGCAGGCAATTCTTGTTGCCATGATTTTTGAGTTTGCAGGGGCATTTTTAGCTGGTGGCGAAGTTACTTCAACTATAAGAAAAGGAATAATTGATGCTAATAGTGTAATGGATACGCCGGAATTGCTGGTGTTCGGAATGATGGCATCACTGCTTGCAGCCGGAATATGGCTGATCATTGCAACCTACTTTGGATGGCCGGTTTCTACAACCCATTCAATTGTTGGTGCTATTGTCGGTTTTGCTGCAGTAGGTATTGGCATGGACGTGGTGCAATGGGGTAAGGTCGGTTCAATTGTAGCCAGTTGGGTTGTATCGCCCGTATTGGCAGGAACGCTCGCATTTTTACTGTTTACCAGTGTTCAGAAGTTAATATTGAACACAGATGATCCGTTGAAAAATTCCAAAAAGTACGTTCCCTATTATATGTTTCTTGCTGGTTTTATGATTGCGCTGGTGACCCTGTTTAAAGGTTTAAAGCATGTAGGAGTTAAGTTTGAAACAGGCGAGAGTATTTTAATTGCGGTTGGATTTGGTGTATTGATATTGCTTGCTGGCAAGTTCTTTATTGCTCGCCAAAAACCGCTTTCAGACGAGAATTCATCATTTCAATATGCAAGTGTCGAAAGAGTGTTTGCTGTGCTGATGGTAGTAACTGCTTGTGGTATGGCTTTTGCTCATGGTTCAAATGACGTTGCCAATGCAATAGGACCTTTGGCTGCTGTGGTGAGCGTTGTTGAAAATAATGGTGTGATTCAGTCAAAATCACAATTGCCAATCTGGATATTATTGATCGGCGGATTGGGTATTGTGGCAGGGCTTGCAATTTATGGTAAGCGAGTAATGGCAACTATTGGTAGAAAAATTACCGAATTAACCCCTAGTCGTGGTTTTGCAGCCGAGTTGGCCGCGGCCACAACGGTAGTAATTGCGTCGGGCACCGGGTTGCCAATTTCAACAACTCATACTTTGGTTGGTGCTGTATTAGGTGTCGGTATGGCTCGTGGTATTGCTGCTCTGAATTTGGGTGTGGTTAAAACTATTGCTGTTTCATGGGTTGTTACCTTGCCAGCTGGCGCAATTCTATCGATGATATTCTTTTACATTTTCAAAAGCGTGTTTACTATTTAAAGGGACTTGGCGTTTAGAAGAGAAAAGTTTAATAAGCAGATAGACAAGCTATGGCTAGATCAATTAAAATAGACTGATCCCGTCTTATAGATAGTGGATCTCCAAAATTGTATTAAAAGCGGAAGAGAAGTTGTTCTTGTTCCGCTTTTTAGTATCTGATTCTTACTTGGAGGATATCTTGGCACAATCTGCTATTCTGGTTCTTGAAGATGGTAGCGTATTTCGCGGAATATCAATTGGCGCCAATGGCGTTTCAGTCGGAGAAGTTGTTTTTAATACCTCAATGACTGGTTATCAGGAAATTCTTACCGATCCATCTTACGCTAAACAAATTGTTACTTTAACTTATCCCCATATCGGTAATACCGGTGCCAATTCAGAAGATCAGGAATGCGACAGTATCTGGGCTGCAGGATTGGTTATCAGAGATTTACCGCTTATTCACAGCAATTGGCGAGCTGAAAAAAGTCTTACAGAATATCTTGAAGAAAAATCAATTGTTGCTATCGCAGATATCGATACCCGAAAACTTACCCGAATTTTAAGAGATAAAGGCGCGCAATCCGGTTGTCTGATGGCTGGCGAGATTGATGAAGATAAGGCTTTGAAGCTGGCAAAAGAATTCGCAGGCCTAAAAGGTATGGATTTAGCCAAGGTCGTATCGGTAAAAGAATCCTACAGCTGGTCTTCAGGAAGTTGGGAAAGGGAAACGGGTTATAGCGAAATTAATGAATCAGATACCAAATATCATGTTGTTGCTTATGACTTTGGGGTAAAGAAAAATATTCTGAGGATGTTGGCTGACAGAGGCTGCAGATTAACGGTTGTTCCCGCTCAAACATCGGCTGATGAGGTACTTGCACTTAAACCAGATGGTGTTTTTCTGTCCAATGGACCTGGTGATCCGGAGCCTTGTGATTATGCCATTGCAGCTATCAAGGTGTTTTTAGATAAAAATATTCCGATATTTGGTATTTGTCTTGGACATCAATTGTTGGCACTTGCCAGTGGCGCACAAACAGAAAAGATGAAATTTGGACATCATGGTGCCAATCATCCTGTTGAAGATATTGAAAATAATCGCGTGATGATCACCAGCCAAAATCATGGTTTTGCAGTTTCTGCTGACAATATTCCAAAAGTTTTAAAGACAACCCACCGATCCCTGTTTGATGGCAGCATCCAGGGAATTGCGCATTCGGAAAAGCCCGCGTTTGGTTTTCAGGGACATCCTGAAGCCAGTCCCGGACCTCATGACGCAGCGGAATTATTTGATAAATTTATTGAGCTAATGGCATAAAGTTAGTTCTGGTTGTGGTAATACAATTGTTTGAAGGAAATGGTTGAAATAAATGCCTAAAAGAGACGACATAAAAAGTATCTTAATCCTTGGTGCCGGACCTATTATTATTGGTCAGGCTTGCGAATTTGATTACTCTGGCGCTCAGGCTTGTAAAGCACTGAGAGCTGAGGGTTACCGTGTCATACTGGTTAATTCCAATCCGGCTACAATTATGACCGATCCTGAAATGGCCGATGCGACCTACATAGAGCCACTTCACTGGGAAGTAGTGGCGAAAATTATTGAAAAAGAAAAACCTGATGCAATTTTGCCCACTATGGGCGGTCAAACAGCACTGAATTGTGCGTTGGATTTGGCATCGCGAGGCGTGTTGGAAATTCACAAGGTGGAAATGATTGGCGCAAACCGGGAAGCTATTGATAAAGCGGAAGATAGAGAATTATTCGCAAAAGCGATGCGCAAAATAGGGCTGGATATGCCGAGAGCCGGGATCGCACATTCCCTTGATGATGCTTATAAAGTGCTGGATGAAGTCGGCTTTCCTTGCATTATCAGACCTTCATTCACCATGGGTGGTACTGGTGGCGGTATTGCTTACAATCGTGAAGAGTTTGATGAAATTTGCCGTCGAGGCCTGGATTTATCACCCACTTCTGAATTACTGATAGACGAATCGCTTATTGGCTGGAAAGAATATGAGATGGAAGTGGTTAGAGACAAGAATGACAATTGTATTATTGTCTGCTCCATTGAAAACCTGGATCCTATGGGTGTTCATACTGGTGACTCAATTACCGTTGCACCAGCGCAGACTCTGACTGATAAAGAATATCAAATCATGCGTAATGCCTCTTTGCAAGTGTTAAGAGAAGTAGGTGTTGAAACGGGTGGTTCCAATGTTCAGTTTGCGATTGATCCCCAAACAGGTCGAATGGTTGTTATTGAGATGAACCCAAGGGTTTCCCGATCATCTGCATTAGCTTCAAAAGCAACCGGATTTCCTATTGCCAAAATCGCTGCCAAGCTTGCTGTCGGATATACTTTGGATGAACTGCAAAATGATATTACCGGCGGTAAAACCCCCGCTTCTTTTGAACCTAGTATCGATTACGTAGTAACCAAAATTCCACGCTTTAATTTTGAAAAATTTCCCAATTCAGATGTCACTTTGACCACACAAATGAAGTCGGTTGGTGAAGTCATGGCCATTGGTCGTACTTTTCAGGAATCACTTCAAAAAGCACTACGAGGTCTTGAAACCGGTGTAGATGGGTTGAATCCGATTTTAAACACTGAAGCTCAGGATTGGAAAGAGAAGCTGCATCACAAATTACAAGTGCCCAATGCAGAAAGAATTTACTATCTGGCGGATGCATTCAGACAAGGTTTAAGCATTGAAGATGTTTTCAGGCTAACCAACATTGACCCCTGGTTTTTGGTTCAAATTGAAGATTTGGTCAAGGCAGAAAATGATTTTTCACAACTTGGTATAGGCGAAATTGATAAAGCAACCTTGTTTGCGATGAAGCGCAAGGGTTTTTCAGATGCCAGAATGGCTCAGATATTAGATATTGCTGAAAAAGAAGTCCGAGATTTACGGCACAGTTACGATTTACATCCGGTTTACAAAAGAGTGGATACCTGTGCAGCAGAATTCTCAACCGATACCGCTTATATGTATTCCACCTATGAAGAAGAATGCGAGGCAGAACCATCTGACAGAGATAAAATAATGATTTTGGGTGGTGGCCCCAATCGAATTGGTCAGGGTATCGAATTTGACTATTGCTGTGTTCATGCCGCTTTTGCTATGCGAGATGATGGATATGAAACCATCATGGTAAATTGTAATCCGGAAACAGTATCCACTGATTATGATACATCCGACAGACTTTACTTTGAGCCGGTTACTCTGGAAGATGTGCTTGAAATTGTTGCCAAAGAAAAACCAAAAGGTGTGATCGTACAATACGGTGGACAAACACCATTAAAATTGGCAAGAGATCTGGAAGCAGCCGGCGTTCCAATTATTGGTACTTCACCAGATTCAATAGACAGGGCAGAAGATAGAGAAAGATTCCAAAAGGCAATTGAACGACTTGGGCTTAAACAACCGCCTAACAGAACGGCTACAAACATGGAAGACGGTGTTAGGCTGGCCACAGAAATTGGTTATCCATTGGTTGTAAGACCTTCTTATGTTTTGGGGGGTCGAGCGATGGAAATTGTGTTTAATGAAAGTGAATTGCGTCGTTATATGAATGATGCCGTGTCGGTATCAAATGAATCCCCTGTCCTGTTAGACCGATTTCTTGATGACGCCATTGAGGTAGATGTGGATGCCATTTATGATGGTGAAACTGTATTTATTGGCGGTATTATGGAGCATATTGAGCAGGCTGGCGTGCATTCAGGTGATTCGGCCTGTTGTATTCCGCCTCATTCCCTGAGTGATGAGATACAGGAAAAACTCAAGCATCAAATAGAACTCATGGCCAGAGAGTTGCGGGTTTGCGGATTGATGAATACACAGTTTGCCATTCAGGGTGAAACCATTTTTGTGCTGGAAGTGAACCCTAGAGCATCAAGAACGGTACCTTTTGTTTCCAAAGCAACAGGATTGCCTTTGGCGAAGATTGCTGCAAGCGTTATGGCAGGTAAGACATTAAAAGAACAAGGGGTCACAAAAGAAGTTAAGCCAAATCTTTTTACAGTAAAAGAGCCGGTATTCCCCTTCAACAAGTTCCCGGGATCAGATCCGATACTCGGTCCTGAAATGAAATCAACCGGTGAGGCTATGGGCGTAGGTGAGACTTTTGGAGAGGCTTACTATAAAGCGCAATTGGGAGCAGGATCTCAAGCACCAAGGGGCGGTAAGGCGATATTAAGCGTCAAGGATAGTGACAAGCCTAAACTGGCTGAAACAGCAAGAGCACTGGTAGAATGTGGCTATGAGATTATGGCAACTGGCGGAAGTGCTTCCACATTGATACAGGAAGGCGTTTTTTGCCAAAGAGTTAATAAAGTTTATGAAGGTCGACCTCATTTGGTTGATATGATCAAAAATGATGAGATAGACTATATCGTTAATACGACCGAAGGTAAGCAAGCTGTTGCGGATTCATTTCAGATCAGACGATCTGCATTACAATACAAGGTTGCCTATTCAACCACCTTGGCTGGAGGATTGGCGACAGCAGATGCAATTCAACATCAAACCAGACAGAAAGTTATTTCTGTACAGGAATTGCACGCAAAAACAAAATAAGGATACATTAATGAAAACAATGACACCTATGACAAAAGAAGGTGCAGATGCACTTCAGAAAGAACTCACCGATCTGAAACAGGTGCAAAGGCCAAAAGTTATTGCTGCTATTGCTGAAGCAAGGGAACATGGTGATTTGAAAGAAAATGCCGAATATCATGCAGCAAGAGAACAGCAAAGTTTTATTGAAGGCAGAATTCAGGATATCGAAGCTAAATTGTCTAATGCTCAGGTAATCGATGTAACTGCAATCAACAATAATGGCAAAGTAATTTTTGGTTCAACCGTTGAGTTGGTGAATCTTGAAACTGATGAAGAAGTTATCTATAAAATTGTCGGTGATGACGAAGCAGATTTAAAAATAAAGAAAATATCAGTCAATTCTCCAATAGCCAGAGCACTGATTGGTAAAGAAGAAGGTGAGGTTGCTTTGGTGCAAACACCAAAAGGCGAAGTTGAATACGAAATTGTTGAAGTTAAATATATTTAGAATAAGTCAGACTGGTCAATTGTTTTAAGTCGCCTTGATATGTTTTAATAGGCGTTTCACACATTGAAAAAATTGCTGAAATGCTTTCACAGAAAAATGATAACAAAGTACAACAAATAATCCTGCTGGAAGGTTTGGCTAATCTGGCTGTATTTGTCGTCAAATTAATTGTCGGAATAACCACTGGTTCACTAGCTATTATTGGTGATGCCATTCACTCACTATCAGACCTGACTAACAATATCATTGTCTGGTTTGTTATCAAACACTCCTATAAACCTGCTGACAAAGAGCATCCTTACGGCCACCGCAAGTTTGAAACACTAGCAGTATTGGGATTATCCTTTTTACTTGCCCTGCTGGCATTTGAACTGGTTTTTAGAGCCTTTGACCGTGAAACTGTTGAGATAGGTTCTTCAAATTGGGAGCTTGGATTAATGATTGGTGTTTTAATTATTAATATTTCGATTGCCAGCTGGGAAGCATTATGGGCAAAGCGTCTGGATTCCGACATATTGCACGCTGATGCCAGTCATACTTTTGTGGATGTGCTAACAACCATAGTGGTTATTGCAGGTTGGCAGCTTTCTTCAATGGGTTATGTTTGGCTTGATCAATTAACCGCCATTGCTGTAGCGATGTTAATTTTATATATCGCATGGGGTTTATTTAAAAAAGCCACACCTGTTCTTGTAGATGAATATTCTGTTGAACCAGAACAGGTTACTGCTTTGGTAATGAAAATAAAAGGCGTGAAAGATGTTGACCGTATTCGTTCACGATGGATTGGACAACATCCTTCAGTTGACATGGTGATCTTTGTTGACAAAAATTTGTCTACGCTTGATGCTCATGAAATTTGTGACCAAATAGAGTTAGCCGTAGAATCGGAATTTGATGTGCATGATGTCTCTATTCATGTAGAGCCTTATTAGTAAATTATAGATAAATCAGGGTGTTTTGCTATGAAAACAATTTCAGGAATTATAAATCTGTTACTTGTTGTTGTCATACTGACTCCGGCGGTCTTTGCCAGCAATAACGAGAAAGATTATGAGAAGATAGGTAGTAAGGTTCAACCTGATAACCTTTTTCCCAAGGTTAAAATTGACACTTCGCAAGGTGTGATTGTTGTTGAGTTAAATCGGCATAAATCCCCAATATCCAGTAATAACTTCATTGGTTACGCTGTTTCGGGCTTATATGATGACACCATTTTTCATCGTATTGCCAAAGATTTTGTAATACAAGGTGGTGGTTTTGATCGTTTTAACAACCCCAGACCGAATGGAAAACCAATTTTCAATGAATCAGGCAATGGTTTGACAAATTCATTATATACCATAGCTATGGCTCGAACAGATAAACCGCATTCAGCAACAAATCAGTTTTATTTTAATCTCGGAGAGAATGAAAGTCTTAATCCAGGCAAAGATTGGGGTTATGCGGTTTTTGGTGATGTGTTGGAAGGTTCAGAAGTATTGGATTTGATAAGCCAGATTCCTATCCAAAAGAAAGTTTCTTTAGGTTGGGATGAAATGCCACAAACGCAGATTTTAATAAAAACAATTACCATGATTGCAGAAGAGTAGTAGAGATTTTTATGGTATTTTTTCTTATTTTGAAAAAATTTAAATAAAATATCATAGAAATAAACAATGGCAAAAAAGGTTTTTTGATGTATACTCGGAAGCGCTTTGAAGTTGAGCAGCTTACAATTTGCTTACACCAATAAGAATTATAACGATTGGTTTATATTATTTCTTGTTCTGTAATGCCGAAAGTCAGTGCATGTTTCCCTTAGAAACTTCAACTTTTACTGCAGTGAGACCCCTGAGCAATCAGGGCGGTTATATTTTTTTATTTAGGAAGTTTTTATATGTCATCTGTTACTGGCACAGTAAAGTGGTTTAATGAATCAAAAGGTTACGGTTTTATTTCTCAAGAGAATGGTCCTGATGTTTTTGCACATTTCAGCGCTATTCAGTCAGACGGTTTTAAAACATTAAAAGAAGGTCAAAAAGTAGAATTTAGTATCAGTCAAGGAAACAAAGGTCCTCAAGCTGAAAATATTGTTCCGCTTTAAGATATTCTAAACTGGCCGCTGCTGATTGCAGCGCTAGTGTTTAGTTTGGTTGCCAGTGATGCTTTGATGCTTTTTCAGGTCAACATCACTGAAACTGAACGAAGACAAACAAAATTCACAAGTTACTGCAATTTCGCCATCGCGTGAAAGTGAGTCGGCTATTTCGTCAACATCAAGCAGTAAGACAGCATCCAGCATTTTTTCTCTACTGCAATCGCAGTTAAAAGACACATTTTGTTCCATCAGATTCGATAAGCTTTCCTGATGAAATAGTCGCATCATTAGTGTGTCGTGATCAATTTCAAATGCTTCTTCTGCTTCCAGAGTCTGTAACAAGTAGTCCAGATGTTCAAAATTTTCTTTTTGTTTCATTTCCGGTAGTGCCTGAAGCATGACTCCAATCACCTGATTATTTTTGCAGAAAAGTTTCAATCGTGTATTTAATTGTTCGGATTGTGCAAAATAATATTCAATACATTCAGCAAGAGAATTTCCATTCATTGGTACAATTCCCTGATATCGTTTACCTTGATTGGGAACGATAGTGATCACCATTTGGCCATTTTGAGCAATCTGCTGAAAAGATATATTCGAAAAATCTGCTGAATCATCAAAATGCACCAACCCTCGATACTGAAGTTGGTTGTTGGTTTGCACTAACATACTCTTTAATCCACTCTTGCTTTGCAATTGCAGAGAGATTTTTCCTTCAAACTTTAATGTTGCCGCTAATAATGCGTTAATGGCAGCAGATTGAATCAAAAGGTCTTTAATGAAGTCAGGATATTGATGATTATTTATCATCTGTTGGCAAGAATCAGATAGCCTTATCACCTGTCCACGCACATCAAGTTCCTGAAATATAAATCGATGTAGAATGTCGTTCATAATTAAAATGATTCAAAGTTTAGTGATAAAAAATCCCCCGATAGTCAAACTAGCGGGGGATTGGATTAATAAAGCCAAAATTACTTTTTAGATTCGGCTTTTCTAACTTTAGCTGCTTCAATAACTTCATCAGCCACGCTGTTAGGACATGGCATGTAGTGTGAGAATTCCATAGAGAATTGCCCGCGACCGGAAGTCATTGTACGCAAGTGACCAATGTAGCCAAACATTTCAGCAAGAGGCACTTCAGCTTTTACGCGAACGCCAGTAGTACCAGCTTGTTGATCCTTGATCATACCGCGTCTTCTGTTCAGATCACCAATAACATCACCAACGTGATCTTCTGGTGTGAACACATCAACTTTCATAACTGGCTCAAGTAACTGCGGACCAGCTTTTGGCAATGATTGACGGAAAGCGCCTCTGGCCGCTATTTCAAAAGCAACAGCAGACGAGTCTACAGCATGGAAACCACCATCAAATAGTTCAATTTCCATGTCAAGTACTGGATAACCTGCAAGAACACCTTCACCAAGCATTGATTTAAAACCTTTTTCAATAGCAGGCCAGAATTCTCTTGGTACATTTCCACCAACTACTGATGATTTGAAGGTAAAGCCGGATCCAGTTTCGCCAGGCTTGATACGGTAATCAATTTTACCAAACTGACCAGAACCACCTGATTGCTTCTTGTGAGTATAAGAATCTTCAATCGCTTTTGTAATTGTTTCGCGGTAAGCCACTTGTGGTTGGCCAACTTCCAAATCTACGCCGTAAGTACGCTTCAGGATATCAACTTTAATATCAAGGTGAAGTTCCCCCATTCCTTTCAAAATGGTATCGCCAGTTTCTTCATCTGATTCAACTTGGAAAGAAGGATCTTCTGCAACCATTTTACCAATAGCAATACCCATTTTCTCAGTACCACCCTTATCTTTCGGTTTTACTGCAATGGAGATAACAGGATCAGGGAATACCATTGGCTCAAGTGTTACAGGATGATCTGGATGACATAAAGTATGACCGGTTTGCACGTTTTTCATACCAACAACAGCGATAATGTCACCAGCCTGCGCTCTATCAATTTCATTTCGGTCATTTGCATGCATTTCAACCATACGACCAATTCTTTCTGTTTTACCAGTGAAAGAGTTAAGTATGGTATCGCCTTTTTTCATCACACCGGAATAGATACGAACAAAGGTCAATGCACCGAAACGGTCGTCCATAATTTTAAATGCTAATGCTTTTAATGGCTCTTCAGTAGAAACAATAGCAAAATTACCAGTTTCATTGCCTTCTTCATCAGTCAAAGGCTGAGGCTCTACTTCTGTTGGTGAAGGCAAGTAATCAACTACTGCATCCAATACCAATTGAACACCTTTATTTTTGAATGCTGAACCACAGTAAGTCGGGAAAAAGTCCAGTTTGTTAGTACCTTGACGAATACAACGCTTGATATCATCAATTGAAGGTTCTTCACCTTCCAGGTATTTTTCCATCAAGTCATCATCTTGTTCAACAGCTGTTTCAATCAGCATTTCACGGTATTCAGCCGCTTTATCAACCAAATCAGCAGGAACTTCTTCTACTTTGTAGTTTTCAGGCAAACCAGTTTCATCCCAAATGTAGGCTTTTTGAGTTAAAACGTCAACAACACCAACGAAATCATCTTCTATACCGATAGGAAGAGTCATAACAAGCGGGTTTGCACCCAAAACATCTTTGACTTGCTTAACAACTCGATAGAAGTCAGCACCCATACGATCCAGTTTATTAACAAAGATAATACGTGCAACTTCAGAATCATTTGCGTAACGCCAGTTAGTTTCTGACTGAGGTTCAACACCACCACTACCACAGAATACACCAACACCACCGTCCAAAACTTTTAATGAACGATATACTTCAACAGTAAAGTCAACGTGTCCAGGTGTATCAATAATATTGAAACGGTGATCTTTCCAGTAACAGGTCGTTGCTGCCGATTGAATTGTGATACCGCGTTCTTGTTCTTGTTCCATGAAGTCGGTTGTTGCTGCACCATCGTGCACCTCACCTGTTTTATGGATTTTACCGGTAAGTTTTAATATACGCTCTGTTGTCGTGGTTTTACCTGCGTCAACGTGAGCGAATATACCAATATTTCTGTATTTACTTAAATCAGCCATGGTTATACTCTTTAAATGATGACAATAAAAATTATGCTCTCAACTTGCGAAAGGCGCGCATTATACACTAGATATTTGCCATACGCTATTTGCAAAACGCATAAAATTTAAACAATTTAACCAGTTTTTAAAAAGAAATTAAAAGATTGGTTATTTTTTGGCAAAAAAATGAGTAGATTCAGGTCTCCGCATCCGGATTATAGTGATTTTTGTTTTTGAATTGATGAATTAATCGACGCTGTTTTTTATCAGGTTTTGCTGTAGACACAGGTGCCGACATTTTACGCATTTGAGCAACTTGTTCTCGCTTTTCAACACTCTCCAGTGTTTCTTCATAAAGGGTTTGGGCAATGGTTGCAGAGGCTCTTTTGTCAGATAGTTTTTTGACAATAACAATTTTTTCATCAAATCCCTGTCTCAACTTTACTGTATCGCCAATACAAACAATTTTTCCAGGCTTGGGCTTTTGACCCATATAATGAATTTTTCCACCTTCTATGGCGGCTTTTGCTATGGCGCGAGTTTTATAAAATCGGCAAGCCCAAAGCCACTTGTCCAGACGGATTTTGTCATTTTCTATCATTGATACAGAAATTTCTTTTAAATAATTAAACAAAACTTGATTTTGATTGTCTGTTGTAACATAAAAACATTTGAAATATAAGAGCGTGATGCCAGTAAATATGAAGTAGTATCAAACGCTGACCTTTAATGCTGGAGTATGTGAATTGTAATACGTTATTATATATTGATGGCTAACAGGTGGTGTAATTGGAAAAAGAGTGGCTGTAGAGATGTAAAGGCATCTCAATTTTTGATAATTGAATAGAATTCAGGATAATTGGCTTAATATTGTTGTCTTTGAGCTGTCGCCCTGTAGATTAATCCCCTATAATAGTCGCCCCACCGAAGATGGGCTGCAAGTTATTGGGGTAAAGTAACTGTTTTGATGCAGTAAAACAAAAGAACGGACCGAATGAATATTTCAATCGACAAGATACAAAACTGGTTTGTAAACCAATCTAACTGGCTACCAACTTTAAGGTGGTTGAGCTGGATTACGGCCTTGTATTTTCTTGCCAAAGTTGTTTGGATTTGGGTTTTGTATTTCACTCCCTCTAATCCTGTCGATGTGAAAAGTATGATTTCCGTACCTAAAACCACAACTGGGCCAAGCCAATCAAGTCAATCCATGGATGTGACTGCTTTGTTGAAGCAATCAATTTTTGGCAGCATTCAGGCAGCACCCAAACTGGAAGTAATTGAGGTTGAAGCACCTGAAACACAATTGAACCTTAAGCTAAGTGGCATTTACGCTGCTGATGTTCCTGATAAAGCCAATGCAATAATTGAATTGAATGGTGGTCGACAGGAAGTCTATTTTATCAATGACAAGTTGAATGTTTCCGGGCAGGTTTATTTAAGGCAAGTCTATAGTGATCGTGTTATCCTTGAGTCCAATGGAAGGAATGAAACATTAAAACTGGAAGATAATAATGTGATATCAGTTAATGCTGATATTGACTCGGCGCTTAATATGCGAGTCGATGATAAACGAAATGACAACAGGGTAAGTCGTCAGTTAACACATTATCGGGAGCAGATATTATCCAATCCTTCTTCCTTGTCAGATGTTATCATGCCACAACCATACACCGAAAATGGTGAATTGAAAGGTTTTCGAGTTTCACCTGGCAGAGACAAACGTTTGTTCCGTGATGTTGGATTGCAAAATGGTGATATTATTACGTCGATCAATGGTGTGAAACTCAACAATATGCAAGAAGCAATGATGTTAATGCAGCAGGCACAATCCATTCAGGAGCTCAGTGTTGAGTTGGAACGTGATGGTCAACCATTAAGTTTATTGTTAAATTTTAATTCTAAAGCAGGACTGTAAGAAAGTGAGTCTTTTTAATAATAAAAGAAAAAATTCGAAAACAAGCCTTAAAGCAGTAATTCTGGCTGTATTGATGAGTTTTGTGTTGTCTGCATCTGTTAATGCGGGCAAGGCAACCTTAAATCTTAAAAATACCGATATTGAAGCTTTTATAGAAAGTGTCAGTCGAATCACTGGAAAAACATTCATTATTGATCCCAGAGTCAAAAACAAAAAAGTGACGGTTATTTCACAACATGAAATGGATGAAGAAGAGGTTTTTGCCTTATTTTTAAGCGTGTTGCAAATTAACCAGTTTTCAGTGGTTGAAATGGATGGTTATTACAAGATCCAGCAACTTCAAGAAGTAAAGCAAGATGCGGTGCCTGTTTATGCAGATCGTGGCAAAAGCTATAAAGGCGATGAAGTTATTACTCGTGTCATCAAGGTTGATAACGTTGATGTGGGTCAGTTGGTGCCGCTGCTAAGAACACTGGTTGCAACTCAAGGTCACATGGCACATTACAAGCCGACCAATGTGATGATAATACATGATACTGCAGCCAATCTGGAAAGAATCGTTAAAATAATTCGCCAGATAGATAAAGAAAGTAATGAAGAAATTGAGGTGATCCCTTTGGAGCATGCCTCTGCTTCTGAAGTGGTTAGAATTTTGGAAACGCTGGAAAGACAAAGTGCCAACGTAAAAGCACCTGATATTAGTAAACCCAAATATGCAGCAGATGAAAGAACCAATAGTATTTTATTAAGCGCAGATCCCAAAGCGGCAATGAGAATGAAGGTGTTAATTGCTCAACTGGATTCTGAAACCAAAAACAATGGTAATACCAAGGTTATCTACCTGAAATATGCCAACGCAGAAGATATTGCTACTTTGCTGGAAGGCGTTGGAGATTCAATTCAGCAGGAAGAAGGCAAGGATCCAAAAAGAAATCAAAGAGCCGGAGGCAAGCCTTATTCGATCAAGGCTCATGCAGAAACCAATGCTTTGGTTATTACTGCCATGCCGGATGTGATGCGCTCCTTTGAATCGGTTATAAGCCAACTGGATTTACGCAGAAAGCAAATTCATGTTGAAGCCATCATTGTCGAAATTACCGATATCAAGGAAAAAGAGCTCGGCGTTCAATGGGCGACTACAGCTGGGTTGATTAATTTTTCCAATAGTAGCCCTTCTTTGGTCAATGTTGCCGGTGGGATTCAGGCCTATCGAGGGCAGGATCAAGGAAGTACAACAACTATTATAGATGGCAATATTGTGACTGAAACGCCACCTAGTACCGGTGATAATGGTGCTGCATTGGGGCAGGTGTTGGCTGGTTCTACAGGAGCATTATTTGGTTTTAGTGATGATAAATCCTGGGCGGGTCTGATAAAAGCCTTGGCAAAAGATACAGATTCGAACGTACTATCGACGCCCAGTATTACTACCCTTGATAATGAGGAGGCCGTGATCAGTGTTGGTCAGGAAGTTCCATTTATTACAGGTTCTACTTTGGGTAACAATAATTCCAATCCTTTTCAGCAAGTTACAAGAGAAGATGTGGGTATCAAATTAAAAATTACACCGCAAATTAATGAAGGAGATGCGGTTCGATTAACTATAGAGCAAGAAGTCTCAAGTATTGCGGGTGCAGCCGGTGCGGATATTATTACCAACAAGAGACAAATAAAAACATCAGTTTTGGTAAATAATGGACAAACCATAGTGTTGGGCGGACTGATTGATGACGATATTCAGGAAAGCGCGCAAAAAGTGCCGTTATTGGGTGATTTACCATTAATAGGTAGTTTATTCTCATCCAAGGCGACCAAAAAAATTAAACGTAATTTGATGGTATTTATCCGTCCAAAAATTATAAGTGATGCGGCTGGTGCTGATGATATCAGTTCGAGAAAGTACAATTATATGCGGGCACAACAAATTGATTGGCAACAACGCGGTATATCCCTGATGCCTTTTGTGGAATCAAATGTTCTTCCAAAATGGAATACAGAGCTGGAGTTGCCGCCTTCTTTCCGTGAAACCATGGAAGAATATGATGAAGAGTTGGAAGAGGAAAGAAAGGAAGTCCTGAAAGAGATGGAAGAAAGTGAAGCTCAAGAAGATCGACAAGATCAGGATTAACCCATGTCTGTCAGTGATTTTCTTCAACAAAATAAAGCCTCAAACAAGCAAACGGATCTGGTTGTTCAATCCGACCTGCATGTAAGTGACAAATCCAACGGTTCCAGCCAGTTAACATCAGAGAAACAAGCGCCAGATGGTGTTGAGCTGGTGATTGGCAAATTGCCTTTTTCTTTTGCCAAGCGGCAAGGAGTTGTATTTGATCCGCAACAGGATCAAGCCAGCAAAAAGCAGGGCAAGAAAAAATCACAAAATAAAAAAGTTTTGGTAAAAAAAGAAACAAAATTGGCAGCACTGATGGAAGCCAGACGTATTCTTGGTTTTGATGCTGATTTTGAAGAAATTGGTGATGAAGAGTTTGAGTCAGTCTTGTCGAGCGTTTATCAGGATAATTCCAGTGAAAGCATGGCGGCAATGGAAGATATTGGCGAAGATATGGATCTGTTTCGTCTGGCTGAAGAAATACCGGAAACGGAAGATCTGCTTGAAGCCGATGACGATGCACCTATAATCAAATTAATCAATGCCCTTTTGACCGAAGCTATCAAATTATCAGCATCCGATATCCATATTGAAACCTTTGAAAAAGATCTCAAGGTCAGATTCAGGGTTGATGGCGTTTTAAGAGAAGTTTTAAGTCCTAGTAAAAAACTGGCACCTTTACTGGTTTCCAGAATCAAGGTTATGGCTAAACTGGACATTGCGGAAAAAAGAATTCCACAAGATGGTCGTATTACTCTGAAAATTGCCAATCGGGGTGTAGACGTACGGGTATCGACCATTCCTTCAAGTCATGGAGAAAGAGTTGTGTTACGTCTGCTTGACAAGCAAGCTGGACGGCTGGATTTTTCTCATTTGGGCATGCCGGAAAAGCTCATGGAGCAGATGAGTGATTTGTTGCATAAGCCGCACGGTATTATTCTGGTTACCGGGCCGACAGGTTCAGGTAAGACAACTACGCTGTATGCCGGATTAACACTGCTAAACCATAGCTCAAGAAACATTTTAACTGTAGAAGATCCAATCGAATATTTGTTAAACGGCATTGGTCAGACTCAAGTGAACACAAAAGTTGATATGACTTTTGCAAGAGGTCTACGAGCAATCTTGCGTCAGGATCCCGATGTGGTTATGGTTGGAGAGATCCGTGATCTGGAAACTGCACAAATTGCAGTACAAGCCAGTTTAACAGGTCATCTGGTGCTATCAACCTTGCATACCAATACCGCATCAGGTGCGGTCACCAGATTGCACGATATGGGTATTGAACCGTTTTTACTTTCCTCAAGTTTGCTCGGTGTTTTGGCTCAAAGACTGGTGAGAACATTATGTCCGGTATGTAAGACAGCAGCCAAAGCAAATGAAAAAGAATGTGAGTTAATGGGGCTGGATGCCAAAAAACCACCTGTGGTATATCATGTGAACGGCTGTAGTGAATGTAATTACTCCGGTTACAAGGGAAGGCAGGGTATTTTTGAATTATTGGTGGTAGATGAAAATGTACGCGATAAAATTCATAAGGGCGCCAGCGAGATCGAAATTGAACATTATGCACGGGAATTTGGGCAAAGTATCAGAGATGATGGCCGAGCGAGAGTGTTGCAAGGCATTACCAGCATTGAAGAAGTGTTGAGAGTCACACGCGAGGATTGATGACCATATAGCGGTTGGCAATTTATTCAGCATCAGAGAAATTAATCATGGCAGCATTTGAATATCTGGCAATAGACAAAACTGGCAAACAGCAAAAAGGTGTGCTTGAAGGAGATACATCCAGACACATACGTCAGTTGTTGCGTGATAAAGATCTGATACCACTGGAAGTGAAAGGTCTTGTTGCTCAGACCAATGGCGCGCAGCAAACCAAAACGTTTAAAACCAAACTTAACGCTTCCGATTTGTCATTGGTTACCCGTCAGCTATCTACTTTGGTTAAAGCGTCCATTCCCATTGATGAAACCTTGAAAGCGGTGGCTGACCAAAGTGAAAAAAGTAAACAAAAATCCATGTTAATGGGTATTCGTTCACGAGTTTTGGAAGGGCATACATTAGCAGATGCCATGAGTGAATTCCCAAATGTTTTTGAAGACTTGTATCGTTCAATGGTTGCTTCTGGCGAAAAATCCGGTCATCTTGATTTGGTATTGGACCGTTTGGCAGATTACACAGAATCAAGACATGAGATCCAATCGAAAATTTCAGGCGCATTGGCGTATCCAATCATACTGACAATTGCCAGCATTGGTATTGTCGGGTTTTTGTTAGGATATGTTGTTCCTGAAATCACTAAAAGTTTTACCCAGTCTGGTAATGAATTACCCTGGATCACTCAGGCCTTGTTAACGATGAGTGAGTTTTTAAAAGCCAAATGGCTCTGGCTGATTTTGTCTGTGATCGCCATTTTTATGGGAATTAAAAAGTTGTTAAGCAATCCCGCGATCCGATTCAAATGGGACAAGTGGAAGCTCAAGGCACCAGGAATTGGTAAAGTGGTCAGGGGCATGAATGCCGCCAGATTTGCCAGAACATTGGCGATATTAAATCAAAGTAGTGTGCCATTGCTGGAAGGTATGCAGATAGCCGGTGAGGTTATGACAAATGTCGCGCTAAAAGAAGCTGTTAGAGAGGCAACACTAAGTGTAAGGGAAGGCGCAGGCTTAAAAGTCTCATTACAGGAGTGCGGTTATTTTCCACCAATGATGCTACACATGATTGGAAGTGGAGAGACTTCAGGTGAGCTGGAGCAAATGCTTGATCGAGCTGCAGACAATCAGGAAAGACAGTTTGATAATTTGATAACAACAGTTATGAATTTAATAGGGCCGGTAATGATATTAATTATGGGCGCCATTGTATTTACAATAGTATTGGCCATTATGTTGCCAATATTTGAATTAAGTAATAATTTATAAGCAAATTTGATTAAAACAGATCAAGTAGATTGGTCAGGAGTAAAAAAATGAAACAAAGACAAAAGGGTTTTTCCCTGTTAGAAATTTTGGTAGCAATGGCAATTATGGCCATTTTGGGCGGGATTATGGTCACCCAATTTATGGGGCAAACTGAAAAAGCAGCTATGGAAAGATTAAAAGGTGATTTGGCTGCATTAGATTCAGCTTTGACACAGTACTATACGGATAATTTGAATCTGCCTACCACTGTGCAAGGTTTGCAAGCATTGATTGTTAAACCTCATATTGATCCAATACCAAAAAATTATCCCAGACGAGGATATCTCCAGACTCTGAATGATGACCCATGGGGAAATCCTTATCAGTATATTCAGCCTGGAGAGTTTGGTGAGTACGATATTTATTCTCTCGGTGCTGATGGTGTTGAAGGTGGCGAAGGTATTAATGCCGATATGGGTAACTGGAACATCAAGGAAGTGATTGAGCAAATGAAGGCTCAAGATAACTAGTCAATGTCTCGTTTCCGGTTTAAACCAAAAAATTCAGCAGGCTTTAGCTTAATTGAAATTCTGGTGGCAATGGTTATTGCTGCTCTGTTGCTGGGTATGATCTTGCCCAATATTAATTTTTCCAGTGATCAACAGGTCAAGGATGAGGCATTTCGTCTGCTTAAAATCATTGAGATGGTCAGAGATAAAGCGGTGATTGAAAATCGTGAATATGGTTTGGCTATCGACGAAACCGGCTATGAGTTTTTAGTACTAAATGATGAGGCAATTGATAAACCCTCTCATTGGGAAAAAATAGCTGATCTGCCAGCCTTGAGCCGACATGACTTTCCAGAAGAAGTTGAAATTAATCTGGCAGTGGATGGCAATAATATTTTTGCCGACAAGGAGGATGATGTCGAAATATTTGAAGAGGAGGTCGATATCTTTGAAGAGGAAGATGAGGTGGAAAAAGTAGAACCAC
>JAOUOC010000117.1 GCA_029880585.1 Gammaproteobacteria bacterium | reverse complement strand
CAATCTTTCAGGATTTTCAATAATCATTAAACTGGCATTTGGAACATCGACACCCACTTCAATGACAGTGGTTGCCACCAGTAGATCAATTTTTCCCTGTTTGAAAGCCAACATAATAGTCTGTTTTTCATCACTCTTCATCCGGCCGTGGATCAAGGCAACTGAAACATCCGGCAAGGCCTCGGAAAGTTGTTGAAAGGTTGATTCAGCTGCTTGCGATTGCATCTCTTCAGATTCTTCAATCAAGGTGCAGACCCAGTAAATTTGTCGCTTATCTTCTCGACAAGCATTTCTGACTTTTTCAATAACCTGCTCCCTTTTTTCATCACTGATGACAGAAGTGATAACAGGCTGACGTCCCGGTGGTAATTGATCGATGATGGAAACATCCAAATCTGTGTAGGCGATTTGGGTCAAGGTTCTGGGAATAGGTGTCGCAGTCATCACCAATTGATGCGGCTGAAATTTATTGCTGTTGGCAGCATAAGCCTTTTCAAGTAGCTGCTTTCTTTGTTCAACACCAAAGCGATGTTGCTCATCAATGATCACCAAAGCCAATTGTTGATAATGCACATCAGCCTGAAAGAGAGCATGAGTACCAATGATTAATTGTGATTGCCCGCTTTGAATTTGTTGCAGAATTTGAGTTCGATTCGACTTGGATAATTTACTGGTTAGCAGGCAAACTTCTATGTTAAAGGGTTTAAACCATAGACTGAAATTTTTGAAGTGTTGTTCAGCTAACAATTCAGTTGGTGCCATAAAGCATCCCTGTTTGCCAGCTTGTAAAACTGATAATAGAGCGAAAGCTGCAACCAGCGTTTTACCTGAGCCCACATCACCTTGAACCAGACGCATCATGGCAGCAGTCCCGTTCATATCTTTTTGAATCGTTGCTATCACCTTATCTTGAGCAGCAGTTAGCTCAAAAGGTAATTGTTGTCTGAATTGTTGAATTTGATTTTCAGCAATGGGGATGTTTATTGCGCTATGACCAGCATTACTGGATTTTATAATTTTGAGTGCAACCTGCTGAGCCACCAGCTCCTCAAAAGCCAGTCGTTTAACCAATGACAAACTACCATTTTGCAAATCATTAAGCGAAATACTGGCAGGTGGTTGATGCAGTTGTTTTAAAGAAGTTTTTAAATCAGGAAAATGATGTTTTTGCATCCACTTGTCAGGCATTAATTCGTTAATGTCCACTTTATCAAGATAATCGAGCGCCTGAGCAATAATTTTACTTAATCTATTTTGCTGTAATCCTTCGGTAGCAGGATAAAAGGCTTGCAGGTTTTTTTGCAGAATGGGATCTGAAGAATCCTTGAGATACTTCATCTCCGGATGCACCATGGTGTAATAACGACCTACAAAAGATACCTGACCATAACACTGAAGATATTGGCCTCTGATAAATTGCTTTTTCTGTGCCATGGAAAAATAAAAAAGCCGAATATCCATAATACCCGTATCATCTGAAACACGACATAAAAGTGATCGGCGCTTGCCGTAAACAATATCGCAGGCTTCGATTCGCGCACAAATTTGAGCTGTTTGGCCATAGCGCAAACTGCCAATTGCCTGAATACGACTTTTATCCTGATATCGATGCGGGAAATGAAAGAGTAGATCCTCAACATTGTTAATGCCAAGCCTTGTCAGTTTCTCAGCTACTTTGGGACCAACACCATTTAACTTTGAAACCTGAATTTCAGAAAGTTTTGAAATGTTGGATAAAGTAGCAGATGTAGATGGCAAAATTTTTACTCCCAATTAATGGGTAGCAGATCGACCTGTCCTTTTAATGCCTGATGTAAGGATTCTGCCAGCACTTTAATGGCTGCTTTACGTGGAAAGCTGGAACGCCATGCCAGTACAATTCTTCTTTTAGGTGGCGGGTTGGTAAAAGGCCTTGAATCAAGCCCTGGATAATCTGACTGTCTTGCCAGCGCTGTTACTGGCATAACGGTGATCCCTAGTCCCATGGCAACCATATGTCTGATAGTTTCAAGGGAGCTTCCAATGACCCAATCATCAGAATGACCTGTTGGTGAATGGCAGTTTGGACAGGCAGCTATTACCTGATCACGAAAACAGTTACCCTTACCAAGCATCAATAGTTCCTTGGAAAGAATTTCCTCGGGACGGATTTCAGATTTTTTGGAAAATGGGTGTGAGTCATAAAAAACAGGCATAAAGTCTTCATCATAAACTTCCATAGTTTCGATAGCCGGATCAGAAAAAGGTAAAGCAAGCACGGCAACATCAATTTCTGCCTGAAGTAATTTATTGCGTAAATTCTCTGTGTAATCTTCATCTATCAGTAGAGGCATTTGAGGATGATGTTGTCGCATATAAGGAATTAATGATGGATAAAGATAAGGGCCAATTGTGAAAATAGCACCTATCTTGATCAAGCCTTCCAAAGGATTTTTTTTGATTTTCTTCAGATAAGTGAGTTTTTCAGCTTCTTCAAGAATTTTTTGGGCTTGTTTGACAATTGCTTCACCTTCCGGGGTGACCAACACTTTTCGTTTGCCTCGCTGAAAAATAGTAACACCTAATTCTTCTTCAAGTTTTCGAATGGCAATACTTAAACTGGGCTGGCTAACATGGCAGGCATCAGCAGCCTTGCTAAAGTGCTGAGTCTGGGCAACAGATAATACATAGCGTAATTCGTTGAGTGTCATTGGTCGTTATCCTCCCTTTGAGATAATATACACTAAATCTATCAAAAATAAATGTCAATAGTTTAAATATAGCTAAAATATATAGGCTATACTAAAGTAGTGGATTCAGTAGGTCTTCATATCATAATCATCTCATCAGATTATATTTAGGGAAGTTAAAGAAAACAGGGAGATGATAAGAGGTATTTTAACTAATAGACTATCCAGTTTAAGACCGGACTTCACAGAGCCAGATTCAACAGTCGGGTTAGCGTTCTAGCTAAAAGGAAATCCTGACATTTTAAAAATTAAAAAGGGAAGAATCGATATTTTGAAAAATATATTAAATGACAACAAAACAGGTTTAACAGGGTTGTTTTGCCTCAGCCTTTTTTATTCTACGCTCCTACATTCGTATCTGGTTGGTCAAGCACTATTCTATTCGTTAAATTCCTATCATTTCGGTTTATTGCTGGCATCTATAACAATTGGTGGATTTGTTATTTATATATTTGTTCGTTTTGCCGGTATTACCAGAGCCAAATTGCCAACAGTGCTGATGACTTATTACGGGCTAATTTTTATATATGGCGTGGCACTGGAGTTTTCTGGGAATGAATTATCTGAACAAGGTTTGTTTTTGATTACAGGTTTGGGTTTTAATATTCCTTTGTTGCTGTTGTATTTTTTATTGAAAGATTACAGGTGGTTTGATTTTGTAAATTTATTTTTAGGGGTTATCTATTTATTTGCCTATGGATTTGTGTTGATGGAGAGTTGATAAAATATTGTTTTACTGACAATTATCATGTTGCTTGTCTATACTGTCTACTGTACAATGCGCACCTTCCTGACAAGGCTGAATTAGTGATCGGCTTTGTTTTATTTAAATTGTATAATTTTGGAGTACAAATATGTCACTAACTGCGGAAGCAAAAGCTAAGATTGTTGCAGAATATGCACAGGGCGAAGGCGATACAGGTTCTCCTGAAGTTCAGGTTGCACTATTAACACATCAGATCAATCATCTTCAAGGTCATTTCAAAGAGCACATCCACGATCATCATTCGCGTCGCGGTTTGTTGCGTATGGTAAGTCAACGTCGTAAATTGTTGGATTATCTGAAAAGAAAAAACCAGGACAGATACACCAGTTTGATTGGTCGATTGGGATTACGTCGATAAACAAATTGATGACGAAAGGGGCTTTTACGGCCCCTTTTTTACAGGATATTATGCAATCAGCATGATATTGACTTAAATTATGTTGTCTTAAATTATCTTGTCGAAAATTCCCATAAAAGTACAGTTTATAAACAATCGTTTATAGATTAGAATATATCGATTGATTTTTGATTGTAATTAAAATCAATCATAGAATGCCTAGGTTATTCAATTGGGTTTTGGTGAAGTTAGTAAATAGTTACGAGTAAAGGTATAAAGGTAATTAGCTTGTAGGGCGGGATAGTGTAGCGTTTCTCGCCATTGAAAGAAGAATATTATGGATTCCCGCTTTCGCGGGAATGACTGTTCGACTTACAACGCTAACAACTATTTTAAAATCCAACTGAATAGTCTAGGTGCAATAGTAAATTTTAAAGTAAGGAAATATTGTGAATCCTATAAAAAAATCGTTTAAATTCGGTGAGCACACCGTAACACTGGAAACAGGAGAAATTGCACGTCAGGCATCTGGTTGTGTGATTATTGATATGGAAGGAACCACGGTGCTGGTTTCTGTTGTTGGTAAAAAAGAAGCTAATCCTGGTCAGGATTTTTTCCCATTAACGGTTAACTATCAAGAAAAGCGTTATGCTGCAGGAAAAATACCAAGTGGTTTTATCAAGCGTGAGAACAGACCTTCTGATGCAGAAACTCTAACTGCAAGGCTAATAGACCGTCCTTTACGCCCTTTGTTTCCTAAAGGTTTTAAAAATGAAGTACAAGTGGTTTGTACGGTCATTTCCATGAACCCTGAAATTGATCCTCAATTGGTAGCGTTATTAGGTGCTTCTGCTGCACTGGCAGTTTCCGGCTTGCCTTTTAATGGACCTGTTGGCGCGGCCAGAGTTGGTTATAAAAATGATAACTACATTCTTAACGGCACTATTTCAGAGATGGCTGAATCTGATCTGGACTTAACAGTTGCTGGTACAGAAAACGCTGTACTTATGGTTGAATCAGAAGCTAAAGAACTTTCCGAGTCAGTTATGCTGGGCGCAGTGATGTTTGGTTTTAGTCAAATGCAAGTCGCGATAAAAGCAATCACTGAGTTTGCTGCTGAAGTGGGTACTGAACAGTGGAGCTGGACAGCACCGGAAGAGAATACCAGTTTGATTGAGCAAGTAGAAAAGCAGGCTAAAGAAGCTATCACAGCCGCATATTCGATTGCAGACAAGATTGAGCGTCAGGATAAATTATCTGAAATACGCGCTGAGACAATTAATGCATTAGTGAGTGACAGTGAAGATTCACCTGCTGAGGCAGATGTATCAGCTGCATTTTCCAAAACAGAAAAATCTGTTGTTAGAAGTCGTGTGATTGCCGGTGAGCCAAGAATTGATGGTCGTGATCATGACATGATCAGAGCACTTTATATTCGTACAGGTGTTTTGCCAAGAACTCATGGTTCTGCTTTGTTTACCCGCGGCGAAACACAGGCTTTGGTGGTTGCTACCTTAGGTACCGAAAGAGATGCTCAAATTGTTGACGGTATTTTGGGTGAAAGCAAAGAAACCTTTATGTTGCATTACAATTTTCCTCCTTATTGTGTTGGTGAAACCGGTTTTATGGGCGCACCAAAGCGACGTGAAGTTGGTCATGGAAAATTAGCCAAACGTGGTATTCAGGCAGTTGTACCTTCACAAGCTGATTTCCCTTACACCATTCGTGTGGTTTCAGAAATTACAGAATCAAATGGTTCCAGTTCAATGGCATCGGTTTGTGGTACCAGTCTGGCGTTAATGGATGCGGGTGTACCTGTTTCAGCACCGGTTGCCGGAATTGCTATGGGATTGGTTAAAGAAGGCGACAACTATGTTGTACTTTCAGACATTCTCGGTGACGAAGATCATTTAGGCGATATGGACTTTAAGGTAGCCGGAACCAAAAACGGAGTTACTGCCTTGCAAATGGATATTAAAATCGAAGGTATTAACCAGGAAATTATGGAAAAAGCATTGCATCAGGCCAAAGGTGGTCGATTGCACATTTTGAAAGTAATGAATGAAGCAATTTCGACTGCAAGAGAAGATATTTCACCTTTCGCGCCAAGAATTACTTCAATCAAGATTGACCCACAAAAAATTGGTGATGTAATTGGTAAAGGTGGCGCAACCATTCGTGCTTTAACTGAAGAAACCGGCGCAACCATTGAAATTGAAGAAGATGGAACTGTTAAAATTGCGGCAGTTGAGTCTGCTTCATCTGAGTTGGCTATTAAACGTATCAAAGAACTGACAGAAGATGTCGAAGCAGGTAAGGTTTACAAGGGCGTTGTAGCCAAAATTGCAGATTTTGGAGCATTTGTAGATTTTATGGGCAACAAGACAGGTTTGGTTCACATCTCACAAATTGCCCATGAGCGCGTCAATAGCGTATCGGAGCATTTGTCCGTGGGTGACGAAATTGAGGTCAAGGTATTGGAAATTGACCGTCAGGGACGTATTCGTTTGAGCCGTAAAGTGTTACTGGAACAACCTGAAGCGCCAGCGGGTAATGACGCTGAAGAATAAGTTTTTTCTTCAATTTATAGTCTCAAGAGCCGTGATTTTTCACGGCTTTTTTGTTTTAATTACTACAAATCATTGAATAGAGTAAGTTAGATGACCTTGTTAAATTCAAATATTGTTTCAGTAGATTGGTTGGAACAGCATATCAACCATCCCAACCTGATAGTGCTTGATGCCACTGTCAAAAAGCAACCAACAGGTGATCCGGTTCCACGTTCTAATGAGTATATACCCGGTACGCGAGAATTCGATTTTGACACCAAAATATGTGATCAGAAAACCAGCTTGCCTCATATGTTGTGTTCATCACATGAGTTTGAAAGTCATGTGCAAGCATTAGGTATTAACAAAAATCATTCGATTGTTATTTATGATGCCATGGGTATTTTTTCTTCACCACGAGCCTGGTGGATGTTTAAGGTGATGGGGCATGATCAGGTAGCAATTTTGGATGGTGGTTTACCTGAATGGTTAAAGCAAAACAAATCAATCGAATCGACAATGCTTTCATCCTTCGATAAAGGAAATTTTATTTCTCATTTCAGGCCAGAACTGGTGACATCTCGCCAGCAAATGCTAGATTATCTGGATGATACAAAAATTCAAATTACTGATGCACGTTCCTATGAGCGTTTTTCAGGAGAAGTCGCCGAGCCAAGAGCGGGTTTGGCCAAAGGTCATATTCCCGGTTCTGTTTGTTTACCCTATACGGAGTTACTTTCAGGCAATTGTTATAAATCATCTGATGAACTCGAAAAGATCTTTAATTCAGTTCTGCCAGATAACAACCAGCATTATGTTTTCAGTTGTGGCTCTGGTGTCACCGCTTGTATATTAGCTTTGGCGGCTGTTGAGGTTGGTTACTTAAACTGGGGCATTTATGATGGGTCATGGAGTGAATGGGGCGCAAATCCTGAATTGCCCGTAGCGACTAAATAATTCAATTAGTAGGAAAATGATGAACCAAAATATCGATAGTAAAATTTTCGAAGGCAGTTGTCTTTGTCAGGCAGTTAAATACCGTATCGAATCTTCACCAAAGGCATTTTATTTTTGTCATTGTCAGCAATGCAGAAAATTAACAGGTTCGGCAATGGCAACCAATATTCAACTAGAAATAGCGGATATTAACTGGTTATCTGGCGAGGACAAGATCAATCGGTTCGATCATCCTGGTGACAGGATGTTTTCTAAAGTTTTCTGCAAAACCTGTGGCTCAGCTTTACCTTATGTCAATGAAAATAAAACTGCACTTGTTATACCCGCAGGATCACTGGATAGTGATTTGGATATAGCGCCTGAAGTGAATATATTCTGGGAGGATAAAGCCAGTTGGTATGAATCTGGAGTCAATGCCAGATGTTGTGAAGGGTTTGATGAATAGATAAACAAAGTTACGGGTTTCGAGTTACGGGTTTCGAGCTTTATGGATTGGGCTACGAGATGTGAGGTGTCAGGAAAGGTTATTCTTTCCTGACTGAACCCAATGCCAAATTTTTG
>JAOUOC010000020.1 GCA_029880585.1 Gammaproteobacteria bacterium | reverse complement strand
ATTAGCTAACGACCCAAATAGTGCTACTAACCAATGGTTTTTTAATCTGGCAGATAATAGTAATAATCTGGACTTTCAAAATGAAGGCTTTACTGTTTTTGGCGAAGTAACTGCCTCAGGTATGGATATTGTCGATCAAATTGCAGCTTTGCCAAAATACAATCTTGGTGGTGCATTAACCTCAATTCCTTTGCAAAACTATGATGGTAACAGTATTCCTGACGCTACAAACTTTGCACTGGTTACCAACATTTACATTATTGATGCAACGGTTAAAACCGCACCAGCTAACATTCCACTATCCAAAAATGTTCAGAAAAAATCGAGTGGCGGTGGTGGTTCACTGGGTATTATGTCTATTTTGTTGATGGGGTTATTTGCAGCAAGACGAAAGTTTTTGAGATAAGAAATAACATGATATCGTCAGGGATAAGGAAATCCCGAATCCATGTAGGAATCAGCCAGTCTATTGTTGTCTTGGTATTTGATGTAGGTTGGCGGTGAGCATGCGAACCCCAACATTTTTATATCCGTTTTAATTTATCCATTTTTGTTGGGGTTATCACCCCAACCTACTGTGCTTTTGATGGGGTTATTGTCAGTCAGACGTAAATACTCAAATTAGCGAATATTTATTGCCAGGGATAAGGAAATCCCGAATCCATGTAGGAATCAGCCAGTCTATTGTTGTCTTGGTATATCATGTAGGTTGGCGGTGAGCATGCGAACCCCAACATTTTTATATCCGTTTTAATTTATCCATTTTTGTTGGGGTTATCACCCCAACCTACGATGCTTCTTTGACAGGAGAAACGGTATCTGAACGATGGAAAGCACGGTATATAAAACTGCCAACATCTTCAACCAGACAAATAGTCGCTGGTAGGAATATAGCCGTCAGAATAGTTGAAAACAGTAAGCCACCAATAATCACATAGGCCATGGAATAATAATAAACCCCAGCCAGAGTAGGCTTTTGAATAATCAATGGCACAAGCCCCATCAAGGTCGTAAGCGCTGTCATAATAATTGGCCTGAGTCGCTCCTGACCACCTAATATCATCGCTTTGGTGCGTTCCATTCCATCCCTACGATACATATTAATGTGCTCAATCATCACAATACCATTGTTGACCACAATACCTAATAGCAGTAGCACAGCAATGGATGCTGGCTGGTCGAAATCTACTGAAAAAATAAACAATGTCCAGATGGCACCAGCCAGCGCAAATGGCAAACTTATCATTAAGGCAATGGCCTGACGAACTGATTCAAACAAACCTGCCATAACCGCAAAAATTAACCCTAGTGCCAAAATCAGATTTAATACAAATTCTTTTTCCGTGCTTCCAGCGCCTCGCCATCGCGGATTGAACTCCCATTCATAACCTTCGGGTAATGACATAGATTTTAGTTTTGCAACTAATTGCTGATGAAAATCAGCCCGCTTTCCTTCATCGAAACGCGCACCAACCCAGACGCTGGAATATTTATTCTCTCTTTGAATTCTACCAGGGCTTTTTTGCACGCTGAATTTAGCCACACTTTCCAGTGGCACAACCTGATTTGGTGTAGCAACTTGAGCTTGTGATTGATTGGGTACTGCTACACCTGAAGCGTAAACCGTCAGGCTTTTTAAATCCCCTATTGTTGTATCGAGATTTTCATCCAGCAACAAACGCATTTCCACTTCACCATCTTCACCTTTATAACGAGGCAATTGTCTGCCTCTAAAAGTCATTTCAATTAAACTGGCCGGTTGATCAGCGGCGACACCATAACTGGATAATCTGTCGCGATTGAGTTGTGCCTGCAATTCAAGTTGGCCACCTTCGGAATTTGCATAAAAATCAAACAAGCCTTCTATACCTTCAATTCTGCCTAATGCCTCTTCAGCCAATTTACCTAAAGTATCGCTGTCAGGTCCTCTGAGCATCACAGCAACCCTTTTACCCGTATTTCGCTGCCAAAAAGGGCCATTGTCCTGTACTTGTAAATTAACTCCAGCAATTTTAGGTAACAGTTTCGGTAGCTCTTTACGAATCTGATTCATGGCATCATCATTTTGATAACCGGTTTTCATATACAATCTGACAATAGCGATATGACTGGCCCACCAACTATATACCGAATCTACATTCAAACGTTCCTTGTGAGGCATCAAGGCACTTTCGACCTGTTTGACGATATCTCCTCTGGCTTCTAATGAGAGCGGTTCGCTAATATCAACTCTGATACCCACAAACATTTCGCTTCTGGAATGATCCATATTGATATTCAGATTTAGTGTTGGATAAATGGTTAGCAAAATGAGACAAACCGCAGTAGGTATTACCAGTTTTGGTCTTTTTAATGTGTAAGATAATATCTTGCCATATTTCTCTTTTAATTTATCCATTATCGGTGTTGGCTTTTCTTGCTGACGATCTTTTAGTAATTTTGATGAGGCCAAAGGAATTAAGGTTTGACTGATAAAGAGTGATGCCAGCAAGGTTATACTAATGGTGATCCCCAATTCCTGAAGCACCACATTCATGTTAGTCGGTTTGGAAAAAATCATCGGCAGGAAAACTATCAGAGAAGTCACTGTTGCTGTAATTACCGCAATGGAAACTTCCTTTGAACCAAGTATAGAAGCAACTCGTCCGGTATAGCCTTTTCTCTGATAACGGTCGATATTTTCCATAATAACAACCGCATTATCCACCAGCATTCCTAGTCCCACAATCAAGCCTAGCAAGGAAATGGTGTTCATGGTTTTGCCTTGCAGCCAGATCACACCACAAGCCACTATCAAAGAAAAAGGAATGCAAAAAACTGCAACCAGTGTGGATGTTAAACGCCTTAGAAACATAAACAGAATCAGTGAAGCCAAAATAGCACCAAACATTCCGGTCTGACGTAAATCTCCTAATGTGTTTCTGATTTCCTTACCCTGATCCTGCCAGACTAAAAAGTTAATACCCGCCAGTTCCGGGTCTTCTTTCATTGATTCCAGCTTTTGGTAAACTGCATCGGAAATACTAATGGTATTGGCAGAAGACTCCTTGGCAATATTTAATCCAATAGCAAACTGACCATCCAGATGTCGACCATATTCCAGTGGTGGTTCTTCATAGCTGACCTCAGCAATATCTTTAATTTTCAGATCATTTTGGCTTAACTTCAGGTTTTCAATTTCTTCAACCGAGGTAAACTCGCCAACAGATCTCAGTGTAATTTTTCTTTCATCATTACGAATAACACCAATGGCTGCATTTTGATGGTTTAATGAAATATCACGCCAAACTGAACGCGGATCGATGTTAAAACGCTTGATTGCCATTAAATCAAGATTAATTCTGATTTCTCTGGGATTAACACCATCCAGTGTCACCACTGCCACACCAGGAATTCTTTGCAAGGGTCGGATAATTTTACGATCCAGCACTTCGTAGTTTTTACTTAAATCACGACCAGAACTGATTCTGGCTTCCATAATGGTTTCGCCAGTTTCTCTGGGATTCCAGTTTTCAGATATGATCAGTCTTTCCAAATCTTCCGGTAATTCGTTTTTGATTCGATCCAGCCTTTCATGTATTTCGACTCTGGCCAAAGCCATATCCACTTCCAGCGCAAAACTGAGATTGACACGACCACCATTGGAATCTGCATGAGCCCATATATGCTCCAGTCCGCCCATAGAAGATACCGCATCCTCAATAGGTTTAATAATCATACGTTCGATGGATTTGGGAGAAGCATTATTGTAATTGGCAATCACAATAAGTCGTTTTTCTTCAGTTTCCGGCATAAAGCCCAATTCAAGTCTGAATAAAGCAATCAATCCGAGCACTAGAATACTCACCAGCGCCATAATAGTGGCGACTGGTCGTTTAACCGCAATCTCAGGTAACGTCATGACTAGCCCTGCCCTTCGGGATTTGCCTTATTATCAAAATTATCAAGGTGAAACTCTTTTAATTCTGCACGATGAATTCGTTCGTCCAGATCTGCCAGTTCAGCATCTGACACTACAGAAGATGGCATTAATGAATAGGCCGCGGGAATAACAAAAAGCGTTAACAGCGTTGAGAATGCCAAACCAAAGGAAACCACAATTGCCAGTGGCGCTCTTAATTCTGCGCCTTCTCCCAGTCCAATTGCCATTGGCAATAAACCCAACACAGTTGTTAATGTGGTCATCATGATAGGTCGTAATCTTGATATCGCTGCATCAATTATAGCATCCTGTTTGCTCATGCCTGAACGCCTGAGATTATTGATCGCATCTATCAAAACAATGGCATTGTTAACAACAACACCGATTAGAAATACCACACCGATCAAGGCAATAACTGAAATAGCATACCCGGTAATATAGAGACCGAAAATAACGCCTACCATTGCCAGAGGAATGGTTAACAAAATAATAAATGGATGACCAAGATGTTCAAAAGTAGCCGCCATTACCAGATAAACCAGAAAAATAGCTAGCAAAAAGGCAAAGTTCATACTGGAAAATGAGGCTTCCATTTCTTTTTTCTGACCACCAAATTCAAAAGTAACACCAACAGGCGGAGGGTTTTCAGCAATAACTCTTTCGATCTCGTCACTCACATCAGTCAAACTTTTACCCTTGTATTGAGCTGCCAGCACAGCGACTCGGGATTGTTGAATTCTGTCAATTGCTGCTGGTCCCTGAGATGAAAAAATAGTCGCAACAGCGCTCAATATAATCGGCCTGCCCTCTGAATCACCAATCACAATATTTTCAATATCTGTAATGCTGTCTCTGTCAATTTCACGGTTGCGCAAGCGAATGTCAATTTGTCGATCAGGCAAATTAAATTTGGAAACTATTTCGCCATTGATACGTCGGTTTAAAATTTCTGACACATTTTGAACCGAAAGACCCAATCGCGTTAACTTGTCGCGATCAAACTGAATTTTTAACTCAGGATTTCCGGTTTCCAAAGAAATTTGCAGATCCACCAAGCCTTCAATAGCTTGTAATTTAGGCATTAATTGTTGGGTGTATTCTTTCAGTAGCGATAAATCCTCACCAAACAACAAGACTTCAAGCGGCGTTTTTAAGCTAAAGAGCGATGGACGTCCGAACTTTATTTCTGTTTGCGGAAAACCGGCATAAGCCAAACGTAAATTTTCTATCACCTGTTGCTCTGCATCGCTATCACCGGGATCAGACATAACGATATTAACCTGACCAAGATTTTCATCTTTGGTTTTTAATGACAAGCCACCACTGACATTACGACTACCAACTGAAGTATAAACTCGCTCCACGCCTTGTTGCTTCATGGCAATAGATTCCATTTCACTCATCACTTTATCCGTTGCAGGCAAAGATGAGCCTTCCGGCATGGTGACTTCAAAATAAAATTCACCTTCGCTCATTTGTGGGATCAGGGCTTTTGGGATGTGTGATAGCAGTTGTATGGAAAGTAGCAAAACCGCAAACGAACCTATCAGAACGGTAACTTTTCGATTCAATACAGATTTCAGTTTAACCTCATACCAACTGGATATTTTATCCAGCAAACCAAGCTCGGTTATTCGCACTGAATCTGTTTTAACTTTTTTACTCGACATTGATTTTGACTTGCCCTTGCCTAAAGAAGCCAGCATGGGAATAAGCGTGAATGCAATAACCAGTGATGCCAGAAGACTGAAAGTAACGGTCAGAGCCTGATCTTTGAACATTTGACCTGCAATACCTTCAATAAAAACAATAGGAACAAATACGGCTATGGAAGTTAAAACCGAAGCAGCTACTGCGCCACCGACCTCACTGGTTCCGGCAACGGCAGATTCAATCATATTCATGCCTTTCTCTCGCTGCCGATGTATCGATTCAAGCACCACAATTGCAGAATCTACCAACATGCCAACCCCGAGCGTTAATCCTCCGAGAGACATGATATTGAGGGAAATATCAGAACGATACATAAAAATAAAGGTGGCAATAACAGAAAGCGGAATGGCAGTAGCAATAATACTGGTTAATTTAAAATCACGCAGAAACAGGTAAAGAATACATATTGCCAGCAAGCCACCAACAATTAGGGCAGATTTAACTTCATCAATAGATTGCTGAATAAAACGGGATTGGTCAAACTGAAAAACCAATTGACTGCCTTTGGGCAACTTGCGATTGATTTGCTCAAGATTTTTTCTCACATTGTTGGCGACTTCAACCGTGTTGGCATCAGCTTCCTTGTAGATTGAAATCAAAACACCTTCCTGACCGTTAAATCTGGCGATTTCTTCTTTATCCTTACTCGCCCATGAAACTTCTGCGACATCTCCCAAACGCAATGAAGACTTGTTAACAGGTGTTACCCGTAAATCTCGCATTTCTTGTAAATCATCATATTCGTTGAGTGTTCTCACCAACAATTGAGTTTGCTGATTTTTTAATGAACCACCGGGACGATTAATGTTGGAAGATGCAACCAATTGGGACAGTTGCTGGGTTGAAATGCCCAAGGCTGCCAACTTGCCCTGATTGATATTAATGTGAATTTCTTCTTCTTCACCGCCCTGAACTTTGGCAGAAGCAACACCTTCAATTCTTTCCAGTGCTTCCTTAACTTCCCTATCACCCAAAAAACGCAATTTGGATAAAGAAAAATCACCACTTAAGCTGATTTTGATGATCGGATCAAAGGAAGGGTCGTAGCGTAATACAATGGGTTTTTCGGCCTCTCTGGGCAGTTCGAGTCGATCCAGCTTTTCACGAATATCCATTGCCAATTCTGTCATATTGGCATCCCAGGAAAATTCCAGAATCACCTCTGAAACGCCCGCTCTTGAAATCGAGTGAATCTGTTTCAACCCTTTTAATACACCAACTACTTCTTCTACAGGTCTGGAAATTAACTGTTCAATTTCGGCTGGCGCTGCATTTTCAAATTCTGTTTGAACCGTTAATGAAGGATAACTTAATGCTGGTAATAGATTAATAGAAAGGCGAGAAAGTGCGACCATGCCAAAAGCAATTACAGCCGCAGAAATCATAAAAATAGTGACACGTCGTTTAACCGAAAATTCGACTACCTGATGTAGCATAAGAGCTGTCCGTCAACAAAATTTGTTTGTGTTTATTGCTTACTCAAAAAGTACTTTATTGCCCGAACTGTATTTAATTGGACAACTGTTGAGTATCGCCTGCCTGTTTTTGCTTATCGTCTATCTTGCTTTTACCATCAATCTTATCATCGATCATTGCAACCTTGTCACCATCACTTAAATTGCGTTGACCTTTTACGACAATCAGATCAGAGGTTGAAATTCCTGATCTGATTTCAGTCATCTCAGTACTGACATAACCGGTTTCAACCTGTGTCTTTTTGGCTGAAGACTGACCTTCCTCTGTGGTTACGGTATAGACATAATATTGACCACGCTCTTCCAGTAACGCACCATTGGGCACCATTAACGCGTTTTCTCTGGAATTGGTCACCATCAATATTTGGGTGAAATCTCCGGGCCTTACATTTTGAGGGTAATCTTCCAGTTTAATCGTTACCTTGATGGTACCGGTATCAGGATCGACAATGGGGCTAACCAGAGATATTTCCCCTTTTATCGGTTGCTCGACACTATCCAGCTGCAAATCTACCCACTGACCCGCAGTCACTTGCCCGATACGATTGGCGGGAACATGAACACGAATTAATAATGGCTTGATAGACATCATTCTGAATAACAAGGTACCTGAAAGTACATGCGCGCCCAAATCTACTTCACGCTTGACCAGTCTACCTGAAAAGGAAGCAGTAACCTTGGTGTATGACAAGGCCAATTCTGCAAGTTCTTTATCTGTTTTTGCCTGATGATAGGTATTATATATGGCTTCCCAATCGTTGGCAGAGACAGCACCCGACTTTCTCATTTTGTCCAAACGATTGTATTCTCTTTCGCTGCTTCTTAAACTTTGCTCGGCTTTTTCCAGTCGAAGTTTTTGATCGTCATCCTCCAATTGCAAAAGAATGGCTCCAGCTTCTACGTCATCACCTTCTTCATGATAAATGGCTCGAATAACACCACTGGTTCTGGCATAAATATCTGCATCACTACTGGGTTCAAGAATAGCGGTGGTTGTGTAGAATTCTGCCGCAGTTTGTATAACTGGAGAAATAGCCGCAACGTTAGTAGCCGATTTACCACCCCTATTGCCTCCTTTTCCACCACGCTGATCTTCAGATGAACAACCTGCAAGCAATAAACTTGTTATCAAGATAATTTTAAAGCAACGATTCAGCACCATAGATTTCTGATAGTTTAATTTAAAGGGCTTATAATAACTTAAATCCTGTATATTGTATTATTTAATATTACTTTTATTTACCAATTTTTACATTTTATTTTTCATCAAATGTGACTCGTATTTCATTGTTTTTTATAAAAGTTTATCTGAGTACTATGAAAATATTACATTTTTACTTATCTCGGCACTGTGATAAATTACAGTTCATTTTTAGTCAATATTGAATGAATTCCCTATGTCCCAAAATACAGAATCGGCCGTTCAAACCATTCCTCTTGAGCTTCTTATCTTAACATTTGTGCCTGTTTTTCTGGTCATAACCATTATGTTTTACTGGTCACATAATTATAAATACAATCTTTATGCTGTCAGCCGAATGCTGGTTCAATTACTGTTGATTGGATATTTTCTCAATTATATTTTTGATTCTGATAGCAGTTTAATCATGCTGACTATTGTGATGATAATGGTGGTTATTTCCAGCTGGATTGCAATTCACAATGTGCAAAAACGCAACAAAGCGATTTATATTGATGCGCTGCTTTCCATCTTTGTACCAGGCATTTTGACCTTTTTCCTTATTACTCAAGTTGTATTGCAACTGCAGCCCTGGTATTACCCCAACTACTTTATTCCACTGGCAGGTATGGTATTTGCCAATGCCATGACCAGTTTAAGTCTGGCGGCTGAGCGGTTAGAATCGGAATTTGACAGAAATCCAAACTATATTGAATGCCGGAATCTCGCCTTTAAAGCAGCCATGATCCCGCAAACCAATGCTCTGCTTGCTGTTGGTCTGGTTTCACTGCCCGGGATGATGACAGGTCAGATATTATCTGGTGTTTCGCCGTTAATTGCGGCAAGATACCAAATTATGGTGATGTGTATGATCTATGGCGCAGCGGGATTATCCTCCGCCATGTATCTTTACTTACAACGCAAAAAGCAACCAGCAAAAGAAAAACATGACTTATCAATTTGACAGTTTAAAACCGGAATTAATCAAGCAACGCAAAGCAGTGCATCAGGTTTGCCGTAATTATCGTAATCAACCTGACTCGACCAATTTCAAAAAACTAAAATCACTGTTTTCCGCTTGCGGTCAAAAAGTTTTTATCGAACCCGGTTTTTATTGTGACTATGGCGATAAAATCACAATTGGTCACAATGTCTTTTTCAACATCAACGCAACTTTACTGGATGGTGGAAAAATTGCCATAGGAGATGATTGTTTAATTGGACCAAATGTTCAGATCTTGACGATTAATCATGCAACCAATCCGACAGAAAGATTAAAAAAGGAAAACTTTGCCGATGATGTTTTGATTGGAAACAATGTCTGGATTGGTGCTGGCGCAATTATTTTGCCAGGCGTAACAATTGCTGATGGCTGCGTAATTGCTGCGGGAAGCGTGGTGACAAAATCTACGGAAGCAAATAGTTTGTATGCGGGAAATCCAGCGAAATTCAAAAAATATTGCTAAAGACTATTTATTGCTGGTAAAAGAATCAAATAACCATGGATATAAGGAACGACTTTGAGCTTCGTAGTTTTTAATTTTATCCTGATGCTGCAGGGTAATACCTATATCATCAAGACCATGTATCAGTTTTTCCTTATGACTTTTTTCAATATCAAACTCTATTTTGCTACCATCACTTAACTCAATAAACTGATCAATTAAATTAACAGACATTTCAGAGCCGGCATCTTGTTGGTAATACTTAATCATTTTATCCGTTTGAGCATCCTCTATCACTATACATAACAGGTTGTTTTTTAAGCAATTATCAAAAAATATACTGGCAAAACTTGGCGCAATAACAACACGAACACCATAATCACGCAATGCCCAAACCGCATGCTCCCTACTGGAACCACAACCAAAGTTTTCTCTTGAAATCATAATACTGGCATTGGCATATTGTTTTTGATTAAGAATAAAATCAGGGTTAATTTTTCGCTTGGTACAGTCTGTTTCAACATCACCATATTCCAGATAACGCTCATCATCAAAAAGCCAGTAACCATAACCTGTTTTTTTAATGCAAGCCAAATACTGCTTTGGTAATAGTGCATCCGTATCAACATGTGCTCTGTCAATAGGAATAACGACACCACTATGTTGTGAGAATTTTTTTAACATAAGCTACTCATTGATTGAATTATCATTAAAAAATTTATTATTAAACAATGTCATTGGGTAAAATCAACAAAATGTCCGGCCACCGCTGCTGCTGCTGCCATAGCTGGACTCACCAAATGGGTACGTCCACGCAAACCCTGTCGACCTTCAAAATTTCGGTTTGATGTCGATGCACAACGCTCTTCGGGAGATAATCGATCATTATTAATAGCAACGCACATTGAACATCCCGGATCTCTCCATTCAAAACCGGCATCAATAAAAATTTTATTCAACCCTTCCTGTTCAGCCTGAGCCTTCACCAAACCTGAACCAGGAACAACGATAGCCTGTTTAATATTACAGGCAATCTTTTTGTTAATCAGTTGACTGGCAGCAAGTCTTAAATCTTCAATTCTGCCATTGGTGCAGGAACCAATAAAAATCTTGTCCAGTTTAATAGATTTTATACTTTGTCCAGGCCGAAGCCCCATATAATCGAGCATTTTTCCAATTTCAGTAGCTGAAATTCCCTTGTAATTCTCATCAGCATATGGAATTGAATCATCAATTGATAAGGTCATTGCTGGTGATGTCCCCCAGGACACCTGCGGTTTGATATCTTCAGCATTAAAAGCATAACTTTTATCAAATTCCGCATCTTCATCACTAAATAATTGACGCCAACTTTGAATTGCCTTCTCCCACATCTCTCCTTTTGGTGCAAATGGTCTTCCTTCAACATAGGCTTCGGTTTTTTCATCAAAGGCTACCATGCCAACTCTTGCACCGGCTTCAATAGCCATATTGCAAACTGTCATTCGGCCTTCTATTGATAAATTTCTAATTGTGGAACCGCAAAACTCAATCGCATAACCTGTTCCTGCTGCAGTACCTGTTTTGCCAATCACATACAAAATCAAATCTTTGGCTGTAACACCCTTGGCTAAATCGCCATTGACTTCAATTTTCATGTTTTTGAACTTTTTTTGCTTCAAACACTGTGTTGCCAGCACATGCTCAACTTCGGAAGTACCAATTCCCAAAGACATGCAAGCCAATGCGCCATGAGTACCTGTATGTGAATCTCCGCAAACCAGCGTCATTCCGGGTAAGCTAACTCCCTGTTCAGGTCCTACAACGTGAACAATGCCCTGCCTGTGATCAGTTAATGTAAGCTGAAAGATATTGTGCTTGTTACAATTTTCCTCCAGCGTTTTCACCTGTATTACAGACTGGGGATCAGTCAAACTGGAAACACCCAGATGTCGATTTCTGGTTGAAATATTATGATCAGGAACGGCAAATACAGAGTCAGGACGCCACGGGCTTCTCCCCGCAATTTCAAGGCCTTCCATAGCTTGTGGTGAAGTAATTTCGTGAATAAGATGCCTGTCAATATAAATCAAAGCGTAATCTTCTACTTCACCGATAAAATGTCTGTCCCATATCTTGTCATATAAGGTTTTTCCAGACATCAGGGCTCCTTATTTAATAGTTGCTCTTTCAATGATTTGATTGAAATAACTTCGATATATTTCATATTCAGATCATGTAGATTGGATTGGTGAGCATCTGTATTTCGATCTCCAGTTCCTTCTTCAGGTAAAAAAACCGGGTAATTATGCTGTAAACCATCAACACAGGTTGCTCTTACACAACCGCTGGTCGTTAAACCCACAACGACAAGTGAATCTACACCATTAGCTTCAAGTCTTGTATCCAGATCAGTTTTGAAAAAAGCGCTTGCCCAGTGTTTGACAATAATCGGTTCATTTTTCTGTCTGTCCATATCAGGATCTATCTCGGTCCAGATTGAACCAGATTGTAATACTTCCAGAGCGGGCAGTTTTGCTCTAAAAACACTGGCCTGTTTAGAGTCACTGTATTCAACAGTCGTAAAATAAACAGGCCATTTTTTTTGCCTAAAAATTTCCAATAACTCAACAATAGCCGACTTAACCCTATCACACTCTGAACCCAGCGGGCATTCAACACTGGTAAAGCCGCGTATCATGTCAACGACAATCAACGCAGGCATTGAACCCAGTGCAAGTTCGGTTTTATCGAGATCAGCCATCAGCTATAATCCATTGTCTATCAGGAAACACCAATTGGTTGTGGTGCGTCAAGATGAGTTTCTTCCTTACATCTTGCAGTAAGCTCCTCAATTGTTCCACCAAAGTCGAACAATTGAGTGTCACCACGCTTGGCTGATAAATCGCCTCTTAAGGCTTCAGTTGCTTTTTCATCAACGTTACCGTCAACAATAACAACACCATATCTTTTGGCACCTTCAACTGACACAAGTCCTCGTATAACATCAGCAAGAACCAGAGCAGCATCACGTTGGTATGGGTCACCCCATCCTCCACCACCCCAGGTATTGAAGTACAAAACGTCACCTTTTTTAACTTCAACATTTTCACATTTGGCAGGTAAGTATTCCTGTGTGCCATCTGCTCTAACCAGTAATTTGGTCGAACGCATTCCTGGCTCACCACCGTTAACTCCCCAGGGATAGGTAAACCATCTTTCATCATGAATTGCAATCTTACCATCACAAAGCAGACGATAAGCGGCTGACAAGCCATTACCACCTCGATGTAATCCAGCTCCACCGGAATCGGTAATGGTTTCATACTTCTCAATACGAAGTGGAAAATAAGCTTCAAGAAATTCATTGGGTACATTGGTAAATCCAGGCCATAATGAATGTCCGTCAAGACCATCACCAACCGGTCTGCCAGGAATACCACCAAAACCAATCTGGAATAACTGGAACCACTCTCCATTATCATCATAACCGGAATAGAAAAAGTGAGGTGAATCTGAAAACCCTGCCGCATTCATGGCTTCTGGTACACCCTGACCAAGCAATCCGCCCATAACATCGAATATACGACCTAGTGCATGCGTTCTACCTGACAATGCAGCCGGGAAATTAGGTTTCAGCAAACTACCTTGAGGAATTCTGACTTCTACCAAATCGTAAAAACCATCGTTGAAAAGTATTTGAGGATCAATCAGGTTAATAGTGAATGAACCAAAAAACATTTTAAACATATCTTCGTTAAGATAGAAGTTTACAGAACTTGGAGCCTGTTCGGATGTACCTTCAAAATCAAAAATAGCCTTATCGCCTTCACGCCACATTTTACATTGAATTTTGTAAGGGCCATTGCCAACACCGTCATCACATATATAATCTGCGAATGTACGTGGGTCTTCAGGCACAAGCATGTTAATGATTGCCTGCATTGCAATTTTATTTCTGTCAAGCATGACTTCCATTGTTGAATGGAAAACATCATCGCCAAATCGCTCTGCAATTTCAATACAACGCTTGCTTGCTGTATTACAGGCTGCAACCAATGCATTCAGGTCAAATTTATTCCATTGCGGCGTGCGCACATTGTGCAATATCAAATCAAAGATATCTTTTTGCAGAACACCTTTCTTATAAAGTTTGGTAGGTGGAATACGAATACCTTCCTGATAAATATTTTCCGCATTGATTGGAATTGAACCTGGTACCATGCCACCATTGTCTGACATATGTCCAAACATGGCAGACCATGCAATATGACGTTGATCTTTGAAAATTGGCACCAAAACTATCCAGTCTGGTAAATGAGAAACCGCGCCGTTACACATGTAAGGATCGTTGGTCAGAATGACATCGCCTTCTTCAATATCATCATTATAAGCTTCCATAAAGCCATGAATAAAGGAACCGAATTGACCGACAACCATCTTGCCATCACGATTTGCAATCATTGGGAAGCAATCACCTTGCTCTCTGATGCCCGGACTCATTGCCGTACGAAATAATACAACGTCCATTTCTTCTCGAGCATTACGTAGCGCATTCTCAATAATATCAACTGTAACCGATTCTACTTCGACTATTTCGAGTGGAGTAGTATTACCTTCTATAATATTCTTAAACACTGTAAAGCCCTCTTGTTAAAGTTTGTTTATGAGTAAATTACCAACACTATCTGTGTAGGCTTGATGGCCTGGCAATACAACCGTTGTTGAATCCATCTCGCTAATAATAGCTGGACCAACTACCTTTAAACCTTCATGTAAACGGTTTCGGTCATAAATTACCGCATCGTGGTATTTACCTTCATAATAAATTTGAGTGTCATGAATTTTACAATCTTCCAGACTTGCTTCTGATTCATTAGTGTGCAGATTTGCAACAGCTTTATCATCTGCATAAACCAATGCTCGTATCATCACAATTTCATGACCTTCTTCCAGTGCAAATGTAAACAACTGCTTATGTTCATCATTAAATTGTTTGGTCAACAAACTAACGCCTTGTTGCTTAAAGTCTTCCTCTGAAAAATCTATGGTTAACTGGAAGGCTTGCCCCGCATAACGAAGATCAGCCTGATAACCAATAATCTGTTTTTCGACCGGAGTGCCATCTTCAACCAGAGCATCAGATGCCTTGTTTTTCAGATCAAGCAATTCCTGAAGTAATTCAGCTTCATCAACATCTTTTGTCAGTTTTACATAGGTTTTGGTTGCTTCGTCTTTAACAACTGTAGTTGCATCACCAAAAGCACAAAGTACACCAGGGCCTGGCGGTATAATGACTGGCCATGCATCGGTCAAGATACCCAATGCGTTGGCATGTAAAGGACCTGCGCCACCAAAGCCTACCAATGCAAACTCTCTTGGATCAAAACCTTGCTCTACTGATACCAAACGCAATGCACCCAACATGGATTCATTAACAATTCTGATAATACCTTCAGCGGCTTCTTCAACGGATAAACCCATTGCATCGCCCACTTTTTTAACTGCAGCAATAGCAGCATCCTTGTTAATAGCCATTGCTCCACCCAGTTGAACATCTGAGGGCAAATAACCTAATACAACATTGGCATCACATACTGTTGGTTCTTCTCCACCTTTCATATAGGCTGCCGGACCTGGTTCTGCACCAGCTGATTCAGGACCAACACGCAAAGCTTTGGTTAGTTCCGGAACAAAGGCAATTGAACCACCACCAGCACCAACCGTTCGAACATCAACAGATGGAGCTCTTACAACAACGTCACCCACTCTGGTTTCACGACGTACGCGAGGCTTTGAGCCCTGAATTAATGCTACGTCAGTTGAAGTGCCCCCCATATCAAAGGTCAAAATATCTTTATAACCACCTTTGTCACAGAAATGAATAGCGCCTGTTACACCACCAGCTGGTCCGGACATCAACATATTAACCGGTCTTTCAGCAGAAGCTGAACCGGATGCCAAACCACCATCAGAACGTAATATAGAGAGATGAACATCACCCATATTCTCTTTTAATCTGTTCTGTAAACTCTGTACATAAGAAGAAACTTCAGGTCTTACATATGAGTTAACAACTGTCGTTTCAGTTCTTTCATACTCTTGCATTTCTGGCACAATTTCACTTGAAATTGAAATAGGAATAGCATCAAAAACTTCTTCAGCGATCGCCTTGGCTTTTTGTTCATGCTCATCATTGATATAGGAGTTGATAAGACAAATAGTCAACGCTTCAATGTTATCTTTAGCTTTAAGTGCTTTTAATGAATCCCTTAATGCATTTTCATCCAATGCATCCACTACAGATCCGTCAGCACCAATACGCTCATCAGCTTCGATAGTTAATTCAAGAGGTGCAAGCAAAGGCTTTTTCACATAATGTACCCAACCACCTAATCCGCCTGGACAGAATGAACGAGCAACCTGAAGCGTTTGTTTATAGCCTTTTGTCGTAATCAGGCCAACTTTGGCACCTTTATTGGTTAATACCGCATTGGTCGCAACCGTTGTTCCGTGCATAACGCGCGTAATCTGTTTTGGATCAACATCATTTTGTTCACAAATTCTGTTAATACCATTGAAAACACCAATTGATTGATCCTGTGGTGTTGAAGCAACCTTGGCAGTGTATATCTGCCCGGATTCTTCATTTATTAATAACAAATCGGTAAATGTCCCGCCGACATCTACACCCAGTCTATAACTCATATCTTACTCCTATCATCGTAGTTTTTGTTAAGATAATTCTTAAGCCATAATTTTGCTCTACCACCAGGGGCTGAGCCTGTTAATTCCATTGCAAGATCAGATGCTTGCAATAATTTTTCCAAATTTATTCCTGTTTTATAGCCCATTTGATGCAACATCATAACAACATCCTCGGTTGCTACATTACCACTTGCGCCGGGGGAAAAAGGACAACCACCCAAACCGGCGATTGATGCATCAAACTCCCTTATGCCTGATGTTAAAGCTGCATAAATGTTAGCCAACCCCATTGCTCTTGTATCATGGAAATGACAAGACAAAATTTCATTGCCAAATTTGCTCACTAAAAAATCCATTAAGGATTTAGTATCTTGAGGGTTTGCCCCACCGACAGTATCCGCCAAAACAACCTTGGAAACACCTGCATCAATCAGACGAGCAGTTAATTCAAGAATCTTATCTTGAGGCATCTTGCCCTCAAAGGGACATTCCCATGCAGTCGCTACATAAGCCTGAATATTGACAGCATCTTCCTGCTTGCCCGCGCACTCAATAACCTCAATACAAGTCTTCATTGCCGCTTCAGTATTCATACGAATGTTTTTTTCATTCATCGTGTTTGAGCTGGCAACTACAAGATTAAGCCTTCTTGCACCACTTTCATAGGCTAGTTCAAAACCTTTCATATTCGGTATTAATACAGAATACTGCAGACTGGAATCTTTGATTTTTTTAACCAGACTATCTGTGCCGGCCATTGCCGGAACTGCTTTTGGTGAAACAAATGCTCCGACTTCAACGGATTTTACGCCTGCATTAGCGATTGCAGAGATCAAGCTATGCTTTTCATCAACAGATAAAATTTTCTGTTGGTTTTGCAAACCATCTCTGGGGCCAACTTCATTTATCAGGACTTCTACGCTCACTTTGAAGTTCCTCGCTTTATTACCGCATCAGACTCAAGCTCGTCGATTTTGCTCTGGTCATATCCCAGAACTTTAACCAAAACATCATTGGTATCCTGACCTACAAGAGGCGCACTTGTGAAAATCTCATCATTACTGCGTGATAACTTGATTGGATTTCCTGGGCCTTTGGTTGCTTTGCCATCAGGATGCTTTAAATCAACAACCATATTTCTGTGCAAAACCTGCTCATCATTTAAGGCTTGAGACAAATTATTTACCGGTGCACAAGGAATTCTCTTTTCTTCAAGTCTGCCTAACCAATACTCGGAACTTTGTGTTGAAAGCTTGTTAGACAAAGTTTGATTGATAAAATCAATATTAGCCAATCTTCCCGGCTGCCCATCAAACAATACATCATCAAATTCCGGACATTCAACAACTTCTTTAAGGTTTTGCCAAAAATTATCAGTAATTACCGCGATGACAATTTCACCATCCTTCGTAGGAAATGTATCATAAGGAACATGGACAAAATGTGAATTTCCTATCGGATGCGGGTTTTCTCCAGACAGAAAATGCATGGTTGCCATATAATTCAACATTGACACCTGACAGTCCAACATAGAAATATCAACGTTTTGCCCCTTTCCACTTTGAGCCCTTTCCAATAGAGCAGCCTGAATACCCATTACGGCAAACATTCCCCCACCCAAATCCCCAATTGGAATTCCTGCTCTTACTTTCTCGTCGGGATTTTTGCCCGTTATAGACATACCTCCACCTATAGCTTGCGCAACAAGATCAAAAGCAGGCCTTTTGTATCCGGGACCATCCTTACCAAAGCCTGTTACAGAGCAGGTGATAATAGCCGGGTTAATTTTTTGTAGTGAATCGTAATCAATACCTAATCTTGCTGGCACATCTGCACCAAAATTATTCACGACAACATCAGATTCTTTTACCAGATCATAAAAAATTTCCAGACCCTTTTCACTTTTCAAATCAATACAGACACTTTGTTTATTACGATTTAAGGTAATAAAATAAGCACCCATACCATCCAGCGAATTCTTTTCATCATTCGCCAACAGTTTTCTGGTTCCCTCTCCATGCAAAGGCTCGACTTTTATCACTTCAGCACCAAGATCCGCCAAAATCATTGTGGCATATGGCCCCGACAGCATATGAGTTAAGTCCAGAATCCTTATATCTTTTAAGGGTTTGTTCATCAGTTACTCCACTTTAAACACATATATATGGTTATCTCTCCCACAAAATATGTGGGAGAGACGATTACTCAATAAGTTTAAAATTGATATTTAAACTCAACACCATAAGAGCTTAAAGCTGATGGGTGAACAAAAGAACCACCAAATTCAGGTGCAGGTATTACTTCCTGAAGATAAGCTTCATCAGTAATATTTTTACCCCAAAGGCTGATGGTTGTATTCTCCATCTCAAGACTGATACGCATATTCAAAGTAGAGTACGCATCTCTTTTTGATTGGCTGAAATCAACAGGGTGTGGCCCTGGAGGAACACCACCACCTAAAGTACCAAAGAAATCCCAGATAGTTGGAGTTTGTTCGCCTTGCAATGTATGGAACCACATTTCACCAACATGCTGCCAATCAAATCGAGTGACCAGGAACATATCCGAACCAACTTCACTTTGGAATTGACCGCCCAGATTGATACTTTTATCAGCTGCCTGAGGTGCATCATTACCTTCTGATAATGGACGATTGTTATTCTTGATAATTTCACTGGACAACAAGCCAACACCACCAAACAAGCTAAAGTTGTCTGTAACCTTGGCGTTAAAATCCATTTCGAAACCTTGAATTTCAACTTCATCAATGGTTGTTACCGCTCTTAAAATACCAAAAGGTCCGGCAAAGAATTCGAAGAACTGGTTATCTTCAACTGTATTGCTGAAAACTGCGGCATTCAAACGTAAACGATTGTCCATCAATGTCGATTTAACACCAAACTCAAGACTCTTTGTTACTTCTTTATCGTAATCATCAGTAACCTGCAATTGTGCATCAACTGCATCACCAGGCGTACCTGTACCGGAAGCATTAAACCAGAAGTTTAACAACGCTTCTGTTCCAATTGAGTTAAAGCCACCACTTCTGAAACCAACACCGTAGCTGGCGTACAGATTAACGTTCTCATTGGCTTTCCATGCTAAACTAACCTGGGGCTGTAACTGACTGAAGCTCAGATCTCTGTCTGGAATACCATTTGGAAATGCAACAAATGCAGGGTTAATAGGACCTAATACACCGCCTACATAAGTGTTGATGTTCAAGCCTGAAGCAGTAACATTAGGAACATTATTACTAACCGAACGTTCTTCCCTGTCATAACGAAGCGCTAAAGACAGCTCCAGATCGTCTTCTAAATCAATTTCTGTTTGACCAAAAATAGAAGTTACTGTTGTATCAAAATTATCATCAAACAATAAGTCAGTTGGGTTTGGTCCGGTTGGGTCAATATAAGGCTGTCTCAAGAAACCTTGTCCAGTGTCAGCACCATATGCCACTACCGCATTTCTTTCAATGTCTGCAAAGTACATACCGGCAATCCAGCGGTACTCTGAATCTGCATCAGAAGTTAAACGAATTTCAAAACTGGTATCTGTCTGGTTTCTCTCCTGATATTGATAACCATCACACGATGTAGGTGTATACGGACCGTAAACACCGGCAAAATTAGCCCAGGTATCAAAACCAGGACCAGTAGGAAAAACACCAAATGGCGCAAAGAAATCACCAAACAGATCTGTTCGTCCTGCACCACCATCCGCTACAGGGAAATTGTTGAGAGTAAGACGATCAGCTTGACATTGAGCCGTTAACTCATAACCATAAAAGGTTGCGCTGGTACCATCAGATAATAAGTATTCTTCCAAATCACTATAAGATGCAAAAACAGTTACATCATAACCGCTTAAATCCCAATCTGCTTTTACAGAAAAATCTGTTGTTTCCTGCTCATTTTCACCTGGGACATTAAAAGCGAAGATAAAGTCATGTTGATTAACATCTGCATTAAAAGCTGGCTGAACAAAAAGTGACTCAAAAGAAGGTAAAGCAAAACTTGCATTAAAGTTGATTGCACCACCAGTTGTCTTGCTCATTGATCCTCTAAAATCAAGATCCAGAGTTGAGTTAACATCCCAAACAATACGTGCATTTACTGATTTATCATCAAGGTAGTCAACTGCATCTGATTTGCCCAGAAAAACGTTTTCATAAAAACCGTCTGTACTTCTGGTGCTAACACTGAAACGTCCAGTCACATCATCCGCCATTGCGCCAGATAAAGTAATACCTGCAGAGCGAGAATTATTGTTACCTGCACCAACTTTGGCTTTAACTTCAAAATCAGAACTTGGCTCATTAGTGGTAACCAAAATAGCACCAGCAACAGCGTTTCTGCCGTATAAAGCACCTTGCGGCCCTTTAATCACCTCAACTTGAGCAACATCAACCAATTCTTCACTAAAGCGATTGGGGTTGGTCATTAAAATACCATCCACAACGTAAGCAAAAGTTGATTCAGCATCACGAGTTGATACCACACCACGAATACTAACCTGTGTATCACCAACATTGGCGGTATCAACAATCGTCATATTGGGAATTAAGTTAACAATATCGCCTGTTCTCTCAATACCGGCAGCTTCAAGTTGTTCTTCAGAAATTGCTGTAACTGCCAGCGGTACTTCCTGAAGATTTTCCGGTCTTTTACGAGAAATAATAATAACGCTGCCTGTATCTTCTGCTTCGGCTTCGGTGTCCTGAGCAAAAACTGGCGTACTATAAGTTGACATTCCTGCAATGGCACCTGATATACAGAGCGCTATCTTGGAATATTTTAAATGTTTCATTGATTGTTACCCCCTCTTGTGTTTGAGTTGTTTAGTTATTCAGTTGTTTGAGTCTTCGCCATAAAGTTGTATGACTGATGCCCAGATAGTCGGCAACCTTACGTTTATCGTTGCCAAATTTTTTCATTGCATCTGCAATGGTGTTAAGTTCTTTCTGCTGCAAACTGCCACCTTTATTCTGATTCATTAAAAATAACTCCGGTGCAATTTCTCGGATCAAATCCTGTACGGAATTTTCATCTGTTGTATTGGTTAGATGAGCTGAGAGCCTTTCAAGTACATTTTCCAGTTCCCTGACATTACCTGGCCAGGCATATTCATTAAAAACCGGTATCAACTGGTTCAAAATCGTGTCAATGTGGAGATTTAAATTGTAGGTTTGGAAAAATGCTTGTAGTTTGGAAAGTGATATTGCTTTGATGTCTTCTTTTCTGAATCGGAGCGGTGGTAATTCAATTGAGAATATATTAAGCCTGAACAGCAAGTCTTCTCTAAATTTTTTCTCTATCACCATGTCACTTAGGGATACATTGGTGGCCGCAACAATTTTAAGGTCAACTGGAATTTCTTTATTACTACCTAAAGGCCGGATAATTCTTTCCTGAATGAACCTTAATAGCTTGGCTTGTTGGTCAAGCGTTAAATCACTGACCTCGTCCAGAAACAAAACCCCGTGAGAAGCATTTTCAATAAGACCTTTTCTACCGCCTCTTTTAGCCCCGGTATATGCGCCATCCACATAACCAAACAATTCGCCTTCGAATAATTCAGAAGGAATGGCACTACAGTTAATGGCAACAAAATTACCTTTGGCATAAGGGCTTTGCTTATGAATTGTTCTGGCAGCCAGCTCTTTACCAGTACCAGATTCACCTGTTATCAGCACATTACTTGGCGAAATAGCAAAACGTTTTATCTTTTCCATCATGTTAGCCATGATGTCAGATTGATAAATCATATTGTATTTCACAGATTGAGTTGATGGGGCCTGCAGACTGGAATTACTTATTTCAAAAAATTGATAAATAATACTTTGATTAAAATCTGGCAATGCCAGCTTTTGCCTGGAAACTTTCCAATGGCTGCCATTATGACTAAAAATATCAAAGTTAAGGTTTTGGTTAAGTAAGTTAACGATATCCTTATCGTTTATTCCATCAAGCTCAAATGCTGAAATGGCTGAACTGTTAATCGATACAAGTTCATTTTCATGTACGATGATAACAGGTGAAACGGACTGATTTAAAATCCAGGAAGCAAGTGTGTTGTTATATTTACTCCTGGCATAAGCTCTACCAATGTCTATTGCCGATTGAATCGTTTTAATGGTGGAATCATGAGAATAATACAAAAACGATTTAAGGCCGGATTTTGTCGCCAAACCACAGACAAAACTTGCGCCCACAATTGCTTTAGAGGATTTATTGGTTTCAAGATAAAATATTTCTCTGGCTTCTTCAGGTGTATGATAAGCTTCACAAGTAATTTTTACCCCAAGACTTTTTTCAAGGTGAGGCAGTATTGATTGTGGTTTTTCAAAGCAAATTAACAAAATATCTGAAGAAATTTTCGCTGCCTTTGAAATAGATTGTGCGATATCACTTTCTGAAACTTCAAGAGAGACGACTGGTATATCAAGAAAAGATTTAAGATAAGCGGCATTAGAACCTGCACTCACCACAACATCAGGCTGATACTCTTCTATATGTTTAAGAACATCGGTTGAAGAGCCAATGATAATATCGACGATTTTAAAATCTGCGACATCTTTGAAATGAGCTAAATTACTACTAACAAGTCGACTAAACTCCTGATAACCGATTATCAGTACCTTTGGAATGCTTTTATTTGAATATTCCAGTTTTGTCATAAATTATCTTATTTGTATAGTTATTTGCCGTTTACTGTCATTTCTATTTCTCCCTGTTAAAACAATAATCTTTCCTGATGATTATGTACGATTCTATTTCGTGGTATTTTTTACAGATTTTGCAATAACTGTGCCAACAAAAACATAAATCATATAACCTATTGATACTTATTAGTTTTTTAAACAAACCAATCATTCTTCTGCTTTAAATAATAAACCCATTATAGTTCAAATTGAAATTTATTCTTTCATTTTGAAATGTTTTTTCTCTATATCGAATAAAAGTTTTCTGTTTTATATCTCTATACAAGGTTGAAGATTCAAAATGACAATTGAATTTTTGCCCTTATTTAGTTATGTTGCACAACACTTAACTCAAAATCTAACAACCATCCA
>JAOUOC010000116.1 GCA_029880585.1 Gammaproteobacteria bacterium | reverse complement strand
TAATTCAAAGTCAGGGATTTCAGTTACCTGGTGATCGAACCAATATTCATGTTCTGGGTGTTTTGGAAGCCAGTGGTCTGGAATTTGATACATTAATTATGGTTGGCTTTAATCGTAACAACTGGCCGCAAAAATTAAAACTGAATCCTTTTTTACCTATTGAGTTTCAGCAAGCGCATAACATGCCACATTGTTCTTCTGACAGAGAGTACAGTATGGCTTCAGATTTTTCACAATCTCTTTTACAATCAGCTGATCAAATATTCATTACCCAAAGCAAGGATAATGAAGATCAGGATTCACCGGAATCCGCTTTTTTTAGTACCTATCCTTTAGTGGAAAGTGATTTGTCAGAATCAGCAGATGAGCCGATAGCAAAGCTCAATCATTATCAATGGCGACAAGATGATACTATCTCCATTGGAAAGGGGAATATTCGTGGTGGTACTTATCTGATAGGCCAATATGCCGATTGCCCTTTCAAAGCGATTGCCAGACATTATTTAAAAATTCAATCTGAAGAAGAACCCCAAAAAGGTATTCAGAGCTTTGTTCGGGGTTCATGGTTGCATCAGGCAATGGAGCTTATCTGGAAGACTCTCATCGATCAGCAGCAACTGAAAAAAATTAATGACACAGATTTGGAAGATATGGTTGAAGAAAAACTCACCGAAGCCCAGGCTAAATATCAAACCCAATTGCAGGCAAATGCTATTGATAAGGTTATTGCTCTGGAATTTAACAAGTTGAAGCGTCAAATCTGTCAATGGCTGGCAATCGATAAAAACCGTGATGATTTCAGTGTTTTGGTAGAGGTTGAAAAGCAACTGACGATTGGAGATCTCACCTTTAGTATGCGTGTGGACAGGATCGATAAAAATCCGCAAGGTGAAATTGAAATCATTGATTATAAAACCGGTAGTGTTGATATTAAAAAGTGGTTTGGAGAAAGACCCACTGAAGCGCAAATGCCGGCTTATGTGCTGGCGTGCAGTGATGAAACTATTGCCAGCCTAACCTATGCCCAGATTAAAACCGGTGAAGTGCAGCGTATCGGACTGCGTTTTCATACCGATAAATTACCAGTTGTGATTGAGCAAAAAAGTGGTGATGGCACAGAATCTGCCAAAAAGACTAAAGTGGAAACATTATTTAATACTGACGTTTCTCTGTTTGAACAATGGACAAATCATCTGACGGCGATTGCCGATAACATTGTTGCTGGCAAAATGCCGGTTTCACCAAAAGATGAAAACCTGTCTTGCCGTTACTGTGATTATTCAGCCAGTTGTCGAATTTATGAGACTCAACCCAAAGATAGCTTAAAAGACAATAAGGAGGCTCATAATGGATAAGCCTGTTGTTGATCAAGGGGTTAGAGATGAGCTACTCGACACATCGAAATCTTTTATTGTTCAGGCGCCTGCGGGTTCTGGCAAGACTGAGCTGTTAACCCAAAGAATTTTGGCGTTATTCTGTATTATTGATAAACCGGAAAACATTCTCGCTATTACCTTTACCAATAAAGCATCAGCTGAAATGCAGAATCGCGTGGTTTCAGCATTGCAAATGGGATTAAAGCCGGAACCGAGCGCCAGTCATGAGCAAAAGCGATGGCGATTGGCCAAACAGGTTTTACAGCGTGACAAACAGATGAACTGGCATTTGCTGGATAATCCGTCCCGCTTAAACATCATGACTTTTGACAGCTTTTCTGCGCGATTAAGTGCGGCATTACCTTTGCTGTCTCAAACCGGAATGCTGCCAAAAATAGCAGAAGATCCCGGCACCTATTATGACGAAGCAATTGAAAGTTTGCTGGCAACCATTGATGAGGACACGCCTGTTAGTAACAGCTTGCAAATGTTGCTGGCTCACAAGGATAACAACTTGAATCAGGTTAGTGAGTTATTAACAGGCATGTTGAATAAACGTGTGCAATGGCTGGCACCGGTTAAAAATCATCTGGAAGATTTTAGTCAAAATCGTTATCTGGATTCGCTAAAACAGATCACTACAGAAAAACTTGGCAAGCTTTATCACAGTATATCTGCCGATATTGTTGCAGAATTACCGCCTTTGTTATCGCAGGCTTCACGCGTACTTTCTGCAAAAGAGAATGGCAAAAAGCAGAATCTTGAAGCTCTCGGGGAAGTTCAGGCAATTGCTAAACCTGATTATCAGGATCTTAATTTATGGAAGGCCATTGCCGAGTTATTGTTAAAGGCTAATTCGAGTGAATTTCTTTCGTCTTTTGATAAGAGAGCCGGATTTCCAACTGATAAAGATGCTGCAAATGAAGCAGAAAAAATAGCGTTCACAACCAATAAACAAATGGTCACCCAAATTGCTGCAGATTTAAAAAATCATCCGGAAATTGGCGAATCACTTTATCAGATTAGTCTGTTACCCGATCTGGAAGATATCAATGCAGACAATCAGGCTTTGATGGCGGCTTTAACTTTACTGCCAATGGCGGTGGCGCATTTAAAACTGGTGTTCAGTCGTTATAATGTGATTGATTTTTCCGAGCTATTATTATCTTCACTTGATGCGTTGGGCCATGCGGATGCACCAAGTGATCTGGCGCTGGCGCTGGATTACCGTTTGCAACATATTCTGATAGATGAATTTCAGGATACTTCAACGCCACAGATTGAATTATTAAAATTGCTGATGGCGGGCTGGGAAGGCGATGCCAACAAAACCTTGTTTCTGGTGGGCGATCCCATGCAATCTATTTATCGATTCCGTGATGCCAATGTCAGCCTGTTTATGAAAATTCGTGATCAGGGTGTCGCTGGTGTGAAGCCAAATTTCAGGCAACTAAAGGTAAACTTTCGATCCGATGAAACTATCGTTAATTGGGTGAATACCCATTTTGCTGCGATTATGCCGGAACAGGACGATCTCGATCTTTCAGCGGTGAGTTATGCCAATTCGGTAGCTTTTAATCAAATGAGCCAGCAGGCTGCGGATAAAGAACAGTACGGCGTTAACAGTTTATATACACTGGAGAGTGCCGACCATTATCTGCAAGCACAAACCATTGTTGATCAGGTACAACAGCATTTGGCCAATAATAACCAAAAGGGGCAGAAAAAGACCTTGGCAATTTTGGCGCGCGGCAGAAATCATTTGAAAGAAATCATTGAATTGCTGAATCAAAATAATCTCAAATTTCAGGCGCATAGTATTGATAGGCTTGATCAAAAAATTATTGTGAGTGATCTGGTGAGTCTTACCTTTGCTTTACTTGATGAGTATGATCAGACCCATTGGTTTGCCTGTATGCGCTCGCCCTGGTTTGGTCTGGACTTACAAGACATTCGTCAGGTGATGCTGGAAACTGAAAACCATTTACCTTTTATTCATCGAATAAAACAGGCAATGTCTTTGATGACATCTGATGCAGCCCAACGATGTGACAAGTTGATCCCGATTTTGACCTGTGCCATTGAGCAAAGAAATAAAAAGGATTTTCATCAATGGTTATGGGGAACATTTGAGGCTGTTGGTGGTTTGGGACAACTGGACTATTTGGCTGAATATGAAGACCTGAAAACCTGTCTGGATGCGTTGGAAAAACTCAATGCCGAAGGTCAGCTAAATGACCAAAAAGCGGTTATGGCAGCCATGTCCAATCTGTATGCGTCTATTGATGTGACTGCTGATGAACAGGTTCAGGTGATGACTATTCACGGCTCTAAAGGTTTGGAGTTTGATACGGTTATTTTGCCCAGACTTGACGCCATCGGTAATAAATCCGAGCAGGAGTTGATGAAATGGACTGAGGTGATTGATGATGCCGGAAAAGGGCATACCTTGTTGGCAATTTCCAAAGAAACAGGCAAGGAACATGGTAAGTTGTATCGCTATATCAATTATCTGGATAACAAAAAATCCAATTATGAATTGCAGCGTTTGTTTTATGTGGCGGCCACACGAGCCAGAGAAAAGCTTGTATTATTTGGCAATATTAAAGCGGATCCTAAATTTGATGGTGAAGCAGCAAATGACCATTCCTCATCAGCCAATCTGGCAGCATATAAAAAGCCGCAATCTGGCAGTTTGTTAGGCTTGTTGTGGCCAGTTCAACAAGGTGGTTTTGACATTATTCCATCATCAGAGAGTTCATCATCTGGCTCTGTGTCTGCACAAAATCCCGAACATAGAGCTGAAGTTGATGAGCAGCCAATCTATCAAACAAGATACATCAAGCGTGTTGCTATCGATCAAATTGAAGCTGTACCTAAAGCCTATGCCAGTGTTGATACTGACAAACCTCAAGAGCGATCTACGGTTGAGGAAAAATCGGTTGTTGTTTTGCAGGAAGCCAAGGCGCAGGCGGCAGCCATTGGAACTGTTTTGCATCGTCAGCTACAATGGATCAGTGAGCAGTTTAGCGATGATTTCAGGTTACCTGATAATTGGCCGGAAATTACCAGAAGCCAGTTGAAGCAGCAATATGCCTTTGATGATGAGGAGCTGGGAAAATCGGTAGAAACCGTGTTGTCCGGTGTTAATAAAACTTTATCTGATAGTTGGGGCAAAATTATTCTGACAGCAAAAAAAGATGCCCATAGTGAATATTGTTTGCAGAAAAAACTGGAACATACCAATTATCTAACACGAATTATTGACCGCACTTTTGTTTATGAAGGCAAGCGCTGGATTGTGGATTACAAATCCTCTCAGCCTGTTGAAGGAGAATCAATGTCAGATTTTCTGGAAAAGGAAATCATGATGTATCGTGAACAAATGCAGGATTATTTTAATCTGTTTGCTAAAATTGAAACACTACCGATAGTTGCTGGACTATATTTTCCATTGCTTTCACATTTCGAAAAGGTTATTACCCGATGAAAAAATTTATTTATTTTTTGTTGTTGGCTGTCATTTCAGGCACTTCATTTATTGCAGTCGCCGTCGATTCTGAGGAAAAAGAAGAAAAGAAATTCTATCGCTGGAAGGATAAAAACGGCAAGGTTCATTTTTCTGATACACCACCAAACGATAAAGATTATGAAGAAAAGGCACTTTCAGAAAAGGGTATCAACGTTAATAAAATGGAATCTGTGACGCCGCTGGAATTGCCCAATAGCCCAAAGCAGAAAAAGGAAGATAATAAGAATGTAGCAGAGCCAGTTGGTCTGAGCCTTAAATGTGAGCGCAGCTATAATAGTTTGAATGATTTGGAAAAGAAAGTTTCAAAGCAAGCTAATCCTTCCGCGAGTATCTGGTTACATGACTATTGTTCAGCTTTGAGTGAGATGGTAACCGAGCAGTGTAATATTTCCAGAAAAGTCATTAAATATAACGATTATTGTCCGGTGCGGTTTAGGAAATAAATTTCTTAAACTCCCTCTGCCCTTTAGGGAGAGGGTTGGGGAGAGGGAATTAAAATAGATAATTTTTCACTAAGCTCGGCAATCTCCTGAAGCGGTAGCGGATTACGGGTTGCGAGTTGCGAGTAAAATAGTACCCAGAACCTATCGAAGGGCGTCATTCCTGTGAACAAGGTGAATTGCGAAGCAAGAGAGGGCAGCCTGGGCTGAACAGGAATCCATTTTTTGTATGCTGCTGGTGAGGAACGAACCGCATCTTTTCTGCTATCCAAAGAAAAAATGGCGGATGATGCTTAGCTTATCCGCCCTACGGGGCTGGCGAAGGTTGCCTTAGGTTACAATTAATAATGAACACCGTTCTTCGCATCCTCGTAACTTCTAATAAACGGTCGATATGTATTTTCAAATATTGATTTTGCTCTTCTGCCTAATAAATCTTCTCTGTCACTGTATTTTTTAGCCATTGTTAGACCTGATTGTTTATCAATTGAATAAATACTTTCTAGAGCGTCAGAACGAAAATAATCAATTTCGTTTTCATCTTCCAATATAGAAGTTAGCATTGGCAATGCTTCATTTATTTTCTCATTACCTAAATAACCGATAGCGTATCGCCTTTTATCCATGTTTTTATCTTTTATTTCTTCTATCACTCTTTGTTTCACTATATCTGAGTTTACTATTAATGGATCCATTAACATATCTTCAGCTCGATTCTTCGCTTCGTAAAAATCATTCATCACCTCATCGGCTGTAGAGTGTTTTTGTGTGAAGTTACTATCGTTACATCCAGTCAGTAGACCCAGAGAAAACAATAGAAAATAGTATTTCACAAGTGAAGTTTCTTTCATTAGTTGTCTACTAACAGTTTTCATGCAGTAATCAAACCCACTTTGCTAACCATTCTTTTTAAAGAACAATTTTTTGACTATCAGAAACAATAAAACAGCCACAAATATTTTGCCAGCAAGAGAACCTGTTTGATAGGCATCGCTATTTTGATTTACGGCTGCTGTTGCATCAAAAGCAAATAAGGGTAATAGAATTAATAATGACCATGTTTTTTTCATTTTGTTTATTCTTTGTTTTTTTTCATTGCTTCACTTAATTCATCTACTTCTTTCTTTACTCTTTTCCTACAATCTTCTCTTAGATCAACACGTATTTGTTCGCAACGTTCAGTTGGAGAAAGGTTGTTTATTTCGTTTAGATTTGAAATCATCTTTAATATTTCAACCTGACAACCAGCCAGAAAAACAATCAATATTAAATATGTTAGCTTTATATTATTCATCATTATTTCTACCTAAATGTCTCATTGAACTACCTTAAGAAAACAGACCGCAGAAAGTTTACAACTTACTTAACCAATATAACAGTTATTATATCCACTCAGCCACAGTTACTTTCTGCTAACCAAAGAATAAATGGCGGATGACGCTAAGCTTATCCGCCCTACGGAGCTATACAACCTTCCTTTCCTTTAATTTCGCAATACAATAAAAAATTGTAAAGTAATAAAACATAAAACCCAAAACAGTTATTATATTATTCGGATAGAAGTAAGCAAAAGTATATCCCATGAATGAACTTTGGGAATTAATTTCAGGTATCATGAATAGGGGAAAGGCTATTAGTGCAGAATAAAGTTGTGCAATGGGTATAAAAAAGAGAATCATAGTAATTATGAATCGTTTTTTTACTTCATCCCATCCTTTTTGTGAAAGTTCTAACATCATTGGTTTTCCTTTCTATTTTTATACGTCATTTTATTTGAAGAGATACTACTTTCTTTAATTTGTTCGAGTTATAACAGTCCCATGAATATGGGAACTGAGTTTTTGCATTCCCCTTTTCTCAATAATGACAGTATTTTTTCTTCTACAAAATCACTCCTCACATCGCTATGCTGGTCGGTCGAACGCCTTCACCGTACACAAACTTCGAGCCCACCGCTCCTACAACAGCAGTTTTCCGAGTGAGGTTAAGACCTGTACGAAGGCGCATTAACGGCTCAATCCCGGTACAATGTCCTGCCATCAGATGTTGCACACCTATATTACGAAGTTTGTCAGCTGTCCATCCAAGCATCTCGTCAGAAGCATTGAAGAGGTGAAGTCCGCCCATCAAAGCATGGATCGGAGCATTATCGATTTTTGATTGTACGTGCTCCAGTGCATTCACAACACCAGAGTGACCACAGCCAAGAAGCACTATATGGCCTTTATCTGTGAGTATGGTGAGTACCTGACTGTCTGGCACATTGTCCTGAACCCATTTTCCATCAACAAGCATTCTGGCTTTGCCGTATTTCTGTTCATCATGTGTGCGTGTTACAGGTCCCGATACCCAGATCGAAGGAAGTATCTCTGTTGGTTTATTGTACTCAATGATTTTTACACCAGCAGCTTCCAACTTTTTTCGGACATCTATCATCTGGTTCCAGTCAACAAAGCCGTCCCCTTGTGGATATTGTCTTCGCAAGAAGAACCCGCTTGCAACGTGAACACGTTGGATCGCTTTTGGATTGCTGGCGCGAAGGTCTTCCAGAAGAGGTAACAAACCTGTATTGTGGTCAAAATGGAAATGGCTCAGAACCACGTCTGTCACACAGGTTAGATCCACATTCAAAACCTTTGCATTCCGTATCACGGTATCAGGATGTCGGCCAGCGTCAAAAAGTACGCAC
>JAOUOC010000115.1 GCA_029880585.1 Gammaproteobacteria bacterium | reverse complement strand
ACCTATACCGACTTATGCCAGATACCATTTGTCTGGTTTGATTGAAAACTTTACTAAAAAATATCAGGAAGTTTCACTGGTTGTTAACCAGAACAACAGTGAGATGTCCAACCAACAAATAAACCGGGGACAAGTTGATTTTGCTTTGGCATATGAAGAGGATGATGCTTTCGATGGTAAGGTAAAAGTTCCTGCGTTTTATTGGCGACGTGCTTTGGTAGTACCAAAGAACCATTCCCTTGCCAAATCAGGAAATATTGAACTGGCTAATTTGGCTCATTTTCCTTTGTTAATTAATACCATCATGTCGGGTACACGTAATCCTGTATTGGAGCAGTTTTCGGCCAATGGTTTGAATCCAAAAGTTGTTTGCAATACGGATGATAACGAAGTGATTAAAGCTAATGTCAGATTGGGTATTGGGGTTGGGGTTGTCGCCAGGATGAGTTACGACGAGTACATTGACAATGATCTTGTTTGTATTGATGTTGACAAACTCTTTGCTCCTACATTAGTAAATCTGGTATTTGACCAGAATTTATATATACGTGATTATATGAATGATTTTATTGAAATGATCGTTTCAGCTCACGGTAAAGATACTATTACCAAAGCTCAGAAAACACGTTCAGCAGAAGAGCTTGCCCAGATATTTGATTTGAAGAAGCTGCCAATATTGTAGGGTATTTGTAGGTTGGGTCAATCAGATAAGATTGACTGAGTTCAGCGACAAACATTTTGAATATATAGTCGTAAATATTTGAGGTTTAAAATAACTCAATGTCAGCTTCTATGGCTTCTTTCTCTCTCGTTTTTGCTATCAGATTTTCAACCGCAGATTCAAATCCCTCTCCACTTTTAATTGCAAAATAAAGCTCTTTTTCCTCTTGCATAGTATAGCTTTGTTCAATTTGATTAAAAATTTCGTTCCATTGTTCTTCATTCATATCATCATCATGTTTGACTAAAATAATAATAGCTTGTTGTAAATGGTTCAGGATATGATAAAGTCTTTGACTCATTCGATCATAAAACTGAAAGTCAATAACTGCAGTTTTAACCTTGTCTTCTGCCTGTTTATGTAAAAGGTGTAACTTGTCAACATTTAGTCCTGATTCTTCCGATAACAGATCATCAATTTGACGGTGATGTTCCACAATTTCCAGAAATAACCGAGTCAAATCATTAAAAGGCTTTTCAGTTTCTAAAAGAGATAGTGATAACTGAGCTGCGGCCAATTGTAATAACATGATTTGATTTGAATCTGTTTTCATATCTGGATATTCCTGCTGATTTTTTAGTAGTTAAGTTTTAACAACATATTTATTGTAGCTGAATCTCAGCGTATTGCTGCAATTTCCTGAATACCAGCCTTCAATCAATATACATAGCTAATTTATTAAAATTTAGCTTGACATACAGTCGGATTAAACGTATGTTTTAAACAGTTGTTTGAAAATAATTGGCTTACATATATGAACAAACAAATTATTACCAAAAACAAGATATTGAATATTGCGGAAGCTTTATTTGCAGAGCATGGTTTTAATGAAACCAGTTTGCGTGAAATTACGGCTGAAGCCAAGGTGAATCTGGCATCTGTAAATTACCATTTTGGTTCCAAAAAGTCGTTGATAGAAGCAGTATTTGAACGTTATATGGAAGTCTTTACCAATTCTTTAATGAATGAAATGGCAATGTTGGAGAAGGATGTTCAAAATATTAAGACGCTGGAAGTATTGCAGACCTTAATTCATCCTCTCATGGCAGTAAATCATATTCGGCCGGATGGGTCATCAGTATTCATGAAGTTGTTAGGTCGAGCCTATTCTGAAACTCAGGGGCATTTGCGTCGTTTTGTTATGCAAAAATATTCTCATGTATTTTTACGTTTTACCCGTTTGCTACATAAAGCAAATCCTGAGCTTTCCAGTGAATCCATGTTTTGGCGTCTTCACTTTATGATGGGTTCATTTATTTTTACCCTTGCAGGGCATGAGGCATTGCAAGAAATTTCTCAAAGCGATTTTGACCGTAAAGTGGATATTGAAACTATCCTTACCAGATTGATTGCTTTTTTGGCTGCCGGATTTGAATATTCCCGAGAACAGTCCGATACTCTTAAACATAGTACACATCAATAGCGTCTGCAGGAGAAGATTGATTATGATTACTTTAACACAATTGTTCATCTTACTCGGTATTACATGGGCATCAGCCTACATGCGTGCCAGAGTTGGAACATCATTGATTATTGCAGGTCTGTCTTTAATTGGCATGACTTACCTTTCTGAATTGTCAATTTTGCCGTGGTTATTATATTCTGTTGTAGCAATACTTTATTTTGCTGATGATTTACGTAAGGACAAAATTACCAGACCTATATTCAATTTATTCAAAAAAGTTTTACCGCCAATGAACCAGACGGAGCAAGAGGCTCTTGAAGCTGGTGATGTGTGGTGGGATGGAGAATTATTTAAAGGTAACCCTGACTGGAAACAATTGCTAGATTATAAAAAGCCTGCTTTGACTGAGGAGGAGAGAAGCTTTATTGATAATCAGGTAGAAACCGTTTGTAGCATGGTGTCTGACTGGGATGTTAATTTTAAGGATAAGGATCTACCAAAGCCGGTATGGGATTATCTAAAAAAAGAAGGCTTTTGGGGTTTGATAATTCCTAAAAGTTACGGTGGAAAAGAGTTTTCAGCTCTGGCGCATTCGACAATTGTTAGCAAGTTATCAGCGCATAATTGTGCATTAGGCGTGACTACTATGGTTCCAAATTCCTTGGGTCCAGCTGAATTGCTTCTGCATTATGGTACTGAAGAACAAAAGAATTACTACCTTCCCAGGTTGGCAAAAGGAGATGAAATTCCCTGTTTCGCACTCACTGCACCGCAAGCCGGTTCTGATGCTGGTGCAATTCCTGATACAGGTATTATCTGCAAGGGAAGTTATAAAGGCAAACAAACGCTGGGCATAAAACTGAACTGGAATAAGCGTTATATTACTTTAGCACCTGTTGCTACTGTGTTGGGTTTGGCTTTTAAACTGTACGACCCGGACAATTTAATTGGTGATAAAAAGGATATTGGTATAACTGTAGCTTTGATACCAACTGAGCATGAGGGTGTGGAAATTGGAGAGCGTCATCATCCAATGGGACAAGCCTTTATGAACGGGCCAACCAGAGGAAAAGATGTTTTCATTCCTTTGGACTGGATTGTTGGCGGTTCAGAATATGCAGGCAAAGGCTGGAGAATGTTGGTTGAATGTCTTTCAGCAGGCAGAGGTGTATCACTACCATCATCTGCCACAGCTACTGGTAAGGTCGCTTTCAAGGCAACTGGTGCATATTCTGTGGTAAGAGAGCAGTTTAAAACCGAGATAGGACGATTTGAAGGTGTTGAAGAAGCCTTAGCCAGAATAGCAGGTAAAACTTATCAGCTTGAAGCGACTCGTGTGTTAACAGCAAATGCAGTTGATTTGGGTTCAAAGCCCTCGGTTATCACAGCAATTGCCAAATACCATATGACTGAGGCGGCGCGAGAAGTTGTTCAGGACTCAATGGATATTCATGGTGGACGTGGCGTAATCATGGGTGAAAGCAATTACATCGCCAATGGTTATATGTCCATGCCAATTAGCATTACCGTTGAAGGCGCTAACATATTAACCCGTAATCTGATGATTTTTGGGCAAGGCGCTGTTCGTTGCCATCCATTTGTTTTCCGCGAAATGCAAGCTGCACATAATTCAAATGAAGAAGCGGGTGTAAACGAGTTTGATTCCTTGTTTTTCCGTCATGTTGGTTACGCGCTCAGTAACTTTATCAGAACATTCAGTTTAAGCGCTACCAGCGCATTAATTGTTAAAAAGCCTGTCAAAGGCAAGATAGGTCGTTACTACCAACATTTAACCAGAATGAGTTCTGCACTGGCATTGGTATCTGATTTATCCATGGCACTTCTTGGCGGAGAGCTGAAACGAAAAGAAAGACTGTCAGCCAGATTAGGTGATGTTTTGAGTTATCTGTATTTGAGTTCTGCTGTGTTGAAATATTTCCATGATAACGGTAGCAAATCTTCCGATATTCCTTATGTAGAGTGGAATCTGCAAAATAATCTGCATAATATTCAGGAAGCATTTAATCAGTTTTTTGATAACCTGAAGCCAGGATGGATTGGTAAAGCATTAAAATGGATTGTTTTCCCGTATGGCAGTCATTTTAAAACTGCCAGTGACAAACTTGATCATCAGGTAGTTCAACCCATGCTCGAACTGAGTGAGGTGAGAGACAGACTCTGTGCTGATATTTATATTGGTGATGAAACTAAACCTCTGGGACGTATTGAAAATGCTTTTCACCTTGTTCTGGAGACTCGTGATATCGCACGAAAATTGAAAAAAGCAATACGTGCTGGAGATGTTATCGTGCAATCCGAGTTGACTGCTACTCTCGATCTTGCCGTTAAGCATAAAATCTTAACACGTCAGGAAGCCGATGATTATCTTGCGGCAGAAAATGCCAGACTGGATGCCATTCAGGTAGATGAATATCCTGCTGATTATATTACTGGCAAGAACATGAGTGTTAACAGTAGTAAAAAAGAAGCAAAACAATCAGCAAAGAGTGGTAAAGCGACAGCGAAAGCTAAATCAGGGAAAACAACGGGCAAACCCAAAGCGGCCTGATTGTATAATTGAAAAAATTTGTGAAAGTTTAGCCGGCAACCTTGTCGGCTTTTTTTTATTTGTTTTCAGAAATACAGACCCTGTTCCTACCCTCAAGTTTGGCCCTAAACAAGGCTTCATCAGCCCTATTAAACCAGTCAGTTTGAGGTTCGGCATATTGTAATTCGGCTACACCAATCGAGATTGTAATATGAATATCAGGGAGTAGAACGGTATTGTCAACGGCATTGCGTATTTTTTCCGCTAAAACTTTAGCCGTTGGCAGGTCTGTATTTTCAAAAATCAGTGTGAATTCTTCTCCACCATAACGGAAAAAACTATCCGTTACACGTATCATAGACTGGATAAATTGTGCCAGATTGTAAAGAATTTGATCCCCTTTATCGTGACCATAAGCATCATTTACTTTTTTAAAGTGATCAATATCAATCATCAGCAAAGAATAATGAGTGTCATTACGTTGATAGGCAGCATGAATTCTGGTCATGACTTCAGAAAATGCCCTTCTATTGGCGATGTCTGTCAGATGATCTTTTCTGGCTTGAGCTTTTATTTCATCATATTGTCTGACCATTGATATTGAAAATATGTAAGAAAAAATATTAGTGATTATCAAACTAAAAATAACGATACTGAATTCCATCACTTCCATTTCATGATAAAGCTTGGGAATTGTAATAATTACAAATGATAAAGTAGTCAGTAATGCAGGTCTGGCAGGAAGAAAATAATAGACAGCAATGCAGGCTGGATAAAACCAATAAGCCTGAATAGCATCAGTTAAATAAAAAGCCAGAATGATGGCTGAAAAGGGTATGATGGTTAAAATTAATGCACTTAGGCTAGTTTTGCCAGTTTTATAGGTATAAAAAAAGGAATATAGCATTGTAGCAATGAAAACAGCATCCACTGATACCATCAGCCAGTTTTGCTCTAAAATTCTGAAAATAGCAAACGGAGTAATGAAAATTGCGCCTGCAAGGCTCAAACCCAATAAAATCTTTTCCCTGGCGCTTCTGTTTTTGTACATAATTTTATATTGATCTTTTTATCATTAAATCTTGAGGCTTTTTAACGAACAAAAAATTCAAGATGATAATTCAATTCCTGTTCTGCGTGCATTTTATACTATTTTCTTTATTTTGTTGATAGAGACTAAAGAAAAAACGTAGAATAAAAACTATCTATATCTGTTAAAGTATTGGCTGAATTTTGAATAAAATCAAACTTCTTTGTAAGAGAAAATTATAATGAGCAAAAAACTTAAGGCTTATAGTCAGGGTGAGCCGCTTTCCCCATGGCGAGAAAAGATCCATGAAGTGATTTTTGAGGCAGATACTTTTGCTGGAAAACTGTTTGATGCATTTCTTATTTTTGCCATCATCGTGAGTGTTGTAGTGGTAATGCTGGAAAGTGTTGTGAGTATCAAAACTGCTTATGGTATCTGGCTTGATAACCTTGAATGGTTTTTTACAATACTGTTTTTGATTGAGTATATTCTTCGCCTTATTTCAGTTCGTAAACCATTGCTGTATGCCACCAGTTTCTTTGGCATTGTAGATATTATTTCGATCTTGCCGAGTTTTATTGGTCTGTTCTTTGCCGGCGCTGAAACTTTATTGGTTGTCAGAGTGTTAAGAGTGCTTCGTATTTTCCGGATTTTTAAGTTGGGTGAATATCTGGGAGAGGCCAATATGCTAATTGAGGCGCTAAAAGGAAGTAGAAAAAAAATAGCGGTTTTCCTGTACACGGTGTTTATCTTTGTGGTGATTTTTGGATCGACCATGTATCTGGTTGAGGGTGATGAAAACGGGTTTACCAGTATTCCAAGATCAATTTATTGGGCAATAGTGACTTTAACAACGGTCGGTTATGGCGATATCGTGCCGCAAACTCATTTTGGACAGGTCATTGCTTCTGCAGTTATGATAATGGGTTATGCTATTATTGCGGTGCCAACTGGAATATATAGTGCTGAACTGGCCAATGTGTATCGCAAGAAGGTCACCAATAATGCTTGTATGAATTGTGGCGAAGAAGGGCATGATAGTGATGCGGTACATTGTAAGTTTTGTGGTTACAAGTTGTAGGTTAATAGATAAAATATGAATCAAAATAAATCAGTTGAAAGTTCAGCCAGTCAAAGCAATTTGTTTCAGCCTTTGCCAGAGAAACTGAGATTATCCTATCTAAAAGCGATGGGCGTTATCAGCTGGATCCCGAGAGATGCAGAAGGGCAAACAAGCGAAACTGTAGAGCTCACAATTGAAAACCAAAACCAAAACCAAAACCAAAACCAAAATCCTGTTAATCCTGTTAATCCTGTTAATCCTGTTAAACAGGAAGTGCCAGCACCTGATATTGATATCCCGGTAACTGCGGAGAATAATCAAAGCCAACAATCCTTTTTGAAAAAAGTTAACTGGAAGCAAAATCAAAATGCCGACAAGCATTTGCTCATTATTTGTCGACATGAAACATCGCAACCGGCGCAAAGCTTCGCCAATCCCAACGCGCCCAGTATGTTAATGCAGGATATTATCAAGTCGCTTGAAAGTTGCTTGCCAGAATTATCTGTTCAGATCAGTCTGGCGCATCTGACGCAAGCCGGATTAACTGAAGCCAGCCAGCCAGTGGAACGGTCATTAAATGAAAGCAAACCTGATTTGATTTTGATGCTTGGCGATGCAACTATCAAGTTGCTTTTGGGTGCAGAAGAAGATGTTAATTCAATGCGACAAAAGCTTTCTCAATTCCAGAATTGCAAGACTTTGGTGAGTTATCATCCTTACACTTTGGTGCAATCGCCAATACTCAAAAAAATGGTGATGGAAGATATCCAATTGTTGGCTCGATTGTTGAGTGAATAAATAGATCAGAAATTCTGTTAAGAGTAGCGATTATTGAAACCTGAAATCGAATCGATAGATTTAAAAGACATTGCAGATTTGTATGCAATTGAAAAATCAGTCAGTCAGTCACCATGGACTCTGGAAATGTTTATTGCCAGCTTTCATGCCGGTCATGGAATGTTTGTTGCCAAATCAGAAGATAAAATAGTGGGTTTTCTTATCATTATGGATGTAATGGAACAGTTGGAAATTCTGAATATCGCCACTCATCCCGATTTCCATAAGCAGGGAATAGCCAGTCAATTACTTTCATTCCTTAAAAACTATGCCAAACAAAGAGAGATTAATAGTATGTTTCTTGAGGTGCGAAAATCCAATCAGGCTGCTATTGCGCTTTATCAGAAGTTCGAGTTTGAACAAATTGGAATTCGTAAAAAATATTACAAAACTGATTCAGGGCAAGAAGATGCCCTGATGATGCAGTTTAGTTTTTGAGAAATG
>JAOUOC010000019.1 GCA_029880585.1 Gammaproteobacteria bacterium | reverse complement strand
CATTGTTTGGGATAACAAAAGCAAAAAGCTTTATGGATTAAATGCCAGTGGTCGCTCCCCTAAAGGTTTAACGCTGGATGGATTGAACGGTGAATTAAAAAAATTGAATCGCGATACGATTCCGCCTCATGGCATGCTGCCAATTTCAGTACCGGGCGCTGTTGACGGTTGGTTTGAACTGCATAAAAAGTTTGGTAAATTGTCGATGAAGGACAATCTGACACCTGCGATTAATTATGCCAACAACGGTTTTCCCGTCAGTGAACTGATTGCCTATTATTGGAATAGAAGTACACCGACTCTTTCCAAACAAGTAGGCAGCTTTAAAACCACCTTCACTATCAAAGGCAAAGCACCGAAGAAAGGTGAAATTTTTAAAAATCCTGAGCTAGGTAATACACTTTCTATTCTTGCTAATGAAGGACGTGATGCTTTTTACAAGGGTAGCATCGCAAAAAAGATTGATGCGTTTATGCAGGCCAATGGCGGTTATTTAAGATATCGCGACTTCAGTGAACACACTTCCACCTGGGTAACACCACAGTCGGTTAATTACCGGGGTTATGATGTGTTTGAACTGCCACCTAATGGACAGGGCATTGCAGCACTTCAGATGTTAAACATTCTGGAAAGATACGATCTTAAGAAAATGGGCTTTGGTAGTGAAGAAGCACTACATCTGATGGTTGAAGCCAAGAAACTGGTATTCGAAGATCGCGCAAAATTCTATGCTGATATGGATTTTTACAAGGTTCCTTTAAAAGGTTTATTGTCAAAAAAATATGCCAAAGACCGTGCAAAATTAATCTCGGACAAATCCGCCAAACGTGTCGATAGTGGGCAACCTGCTCTTTATCAGGGTGATACTATTTATCTGACCACAGCCGACAAAGATGGCAATATGGTTTCCTTGATCCAGAGTAATTATCGCGGTATGGGTTCCGGTGTAGTTGTTCCTGGCTTGGGTTTTGTATTTCAGGATCGCGGTGAGCTATTTTCTTTAGACCCAACACATGCCAATGTTTACGCGCCTGGTAAAAGACCATTTCATACCATTATCCCGGCCTTTGTGATGAAAGACGGCAAGCCATTTATCAGTTTTGGTTTGATGGGTGGCGCGATGCAACCGCAAGGTCATGTTCAGATTATTACCAATATCATTGATTTTGGCATGGGTTTGCAAGAAGCTGGAGATGTGCCTCGTTGGCAGCACTCCGGTTCAACCGAACCAACCGAAGAAAACTCTAAATACATTACTAATGGTGGCGAAGTAGCCATTGAATCTGGCATTCCTTATCAGGTCATTCAGGGATTACAATTACGAGGACACAAAGTCACTTTTGATTTAGGTGGATATGGTGGCTATCAGGCGATTATGTATGATGCCAAAAATAAGGTTTACTACGGCGCCTCTGAATCACGAAAAGACGGACAAGCTGCAGGATATTAATTGTTTTAACATCTGAATATTGAATTGATGGCGAGAGGTAGAAATATTTCTCGCCATTTTTTTAGAGATCCGAATATTAAATCTCTGCCAACATTTCATTGCCAATTTTTAACACCGCCTGCAACAAACCATCAGCTTGTTCAAACTCGTGTCTGGCACCAACATAACAAGGCCTGATCCCCAACTGACCATTAACCTTGGTAGTGCTGGGCATATACTCATTTGCACGTACCAACCTTCTATGTAAGCGTTGATTAAATCCATCCAAATCTTCAATTTTCTTATCAACAAAACGGAAACAGCAAATGGATAATTCCGGTTTGTTCAATGCTTCCAGCTGAGGATGTTCTCCTGCTAATTTATAAATATGAGCAGCCATATCATTGTGTTTTTTGATCCTTGCACGCATACCCTCAACACCAATTTCCTGAAGCATTGCCCAAACAACTACTCCCCGACAGGGCGCGCTCAGTTCAACACCGTAATCAAAGTAGGGAATTCCAAAATCATCAGCTGAATGTTGGATTTTTGTTTCAGGTTCTGCCTGTTGCTGGACAGTACCTTCAAGATAGTTGGCCGGCTCCTGAGTAAAGGCTCTAAATAAAATTTCCCTGTCTTTGACAAATGTCGTAGCAATACCGACCGATGCACCTAGCCATTTATGGGGATCCACAATAATAGAATCGGCAAGTTCCAATCCCTTGTATCTGTCTTTAATTCTTTCGTCCAAAATACCAGGCAAGCCGTATGCCCCATCAACATGAAACCATATCTCATTTTCTTTGGCTATTTCTGCCATTTCATGTAATGGATCAATTGCACCGATATCAGTAGTACCAGCGTTAGCTACAATTGCCATTGGCAAAATACCTTTTTCCTTATCTGAAGCAATTGCGGCTTTTAATTCACTCATCAACATTCGCCCATCAGCATCACAGTTAATAGGTCTGACGGCTCTTCTTCCTACCCCTAACACGCCGCAGGAACGTTGAATGGTATGGTGACACTGAACACTCGCATAAACGCCAACAGCTCTGGTTAACCCCTCAGCAGCTGGATCAATTCCAATTTTTTCAAAGGCATATTGTCTTGCTCCACCTAAAGCAACCAAATTGGCAACGGAACCGCCACTACTATACACTCCTTTAAAGTCCGGAATTGAAAACATTTCTGCCAACCAGTCTAATGACAGTTCCTCAATAAAATTAAAAGCAGTCATCATATATCGTTGAGGCGAAGCGATATTTGCCGCTGCACTGGCTAAAGCTGATGCTGTTGTTGCGCCGGTGGTGATAAAAGATGTAAATCCGGGGTTTGGGACAGGAGAGCCGTAAGGAATAACCCACTCTGACAAACTCTTTGAAACTGCGTCTATGCCTATACCTTTTTGTGGAACGGGTTTATTAAGTGATTCTTTCCAGTTTTTATCAGAGCTCTGAGCATCTGAATGCTCAAAACGAAGAAATTGATCGAGACTCCCCCCAATTTTTTCAAGAAGATATTTTAATTGGCCAGTTTCAGCTAATTCTTTTTTCATGCAAAGTCTCTATATTTTGGTGATTACAGTAAATTGGAAAATAATCTTCTTTTTCCCTTAACAAGGTCGAGCTATTTTATGCGTTTTTAAAACTACCAGAAAATAGTAATTAGATATATTCAAGTTTCTATGGTCAACCTTCCAGCCAAAAAGTCACGGGACCGTCATTACACAGGGAGACCTTCATATCAGCACCAAACTCACCTGTCTCTACAACTGGATGAAGCTTTCTCGCCTGAGTCACAAAATAATTAAAAAATTCCTCTCCCGTCTGTGGTGGTGCAGCACTTGAAAAGCTCGGACGCATGCCTTTTTTGGTATCGGCAGCAATGGTAAATTGAGGTACTAGCAACAAGCCACCGTTAATGTCAGTGACCGATAGATTCATTTTATCCTCATCATCAGAAAAAATACGATAGCCCAACAAACGTTGTAATAATCGATCTGCATTGGAGAGTTGATCAGCTTTTTCAACGCCGATTAGCGCCAAAATGCCTTGCTGGATGGAACCTATAGTTTGGCTGTTTACCACAACCCGGGCTTCAGAAACCCGCTGTATCAGAGCAATCATTGGTAATTAATTGATGCATTTCTTTTGTTGCTTTTACAAGGGCATCAATAATACCAGCTTCATGGGCAGAATGACCAGCATCTCGCACAACATGAAGTTCACAATTTTCCCATTCCTGCTGTAAAGTCCAGGCATTTTCAAGCGGACAAATCACATCGTAACGACCATGAACGATAATGCCTGGAATTTCTATGAGTTTTTTTGCATTGTTGAGGATCTGGTTTTTTTCAATGAAGCAATTATTTAAAAAATAATGGGTGCTGATTAACGCCTTACCAAGTGCCAAATGAGGCGATACCAGATGGGAAAGCACGTCAGAATTCGGATTTAAAGTAGATGATTTGGCTTCAAATCGACACCAGGCTTTTGCGGCTCCCATTCTTGCAAGTTCATCTTCACCAGTCAGTTTTTGGTAGAATGCCTTAATCAAATGCGTTCTTTCTTCTTTTTCAAGCGGCTGAATAAACTGCTGCCAGTAATCAGGGAAAATACGATTTAATCCATCCTTGTATAACCAATCCAGATCCTGTTGTCTGCCAAGAAAAACCCCTCTTAAAATCAAACCGGAAACTCTGTCGGGATAGGTTTCAGCATAAACCAGAGCCAATGTGGAACCCCAACTACCACCTAAAAGCATCCATTTATCAATCTTGAAATGTTCCCGAATGGCTTCAATGTCTTCCAACAATTTTTGAGTAGTATTATTCTCTATGCTTGCATGGGGTTCAGAACGACCGCTGCCACGTTGGTCAAAGACGATAATACGATATTTTTCGGGATCAAAATAACGACGAAAAGATGCTTCTGAACCAGTTCCGGGCCCACCGTGAAGACAGATGACAGGAAGGCCATCTTCACTACCACTTTCCTCAACATATAATCTATGTCCATCTGAAACATCCAGATGGAAAAACTGATTAGGTTTTATCTCAGGATAAAGCGGTTGCATAATTCCAATTCTTCTCGTCTTCCTTCCTTATAGATTAGCACAGAACCAAAGGGAATAAACGATATTTTCCTTGTCCTGATACTATTTTTATTTTTTTTGATCTTGAGAATCTTCCTGCTGAGTTTTTTCTTCATCAGAATCTATGTTCTCTTTTTCTATTTCCCTGTCGATATCACCATAGCCTCCATCACCCTCCAGGATGATAACAATGCCTTTAGGCACAGTTCTTGGCTCCAGACCTTTGACTGTTCTTACAATATCAAAAGCTGCCTGCGCGCAATTTTCTTCTTCAGCAATTTTCATGCAGCGCTCGTATTCCAACTTCAATTCTTCACCAATAGTAGTTATTTTTGGAGGTTCAATATATCCAAACAATGCTTGTACTGTTTCGAAACTACAGGCGGAAAGAGTAAATGAGAGAGCTAACAACACTATTTTTTTCATATTATGTCTTCAACTGATTCAAAGTCTTTTTGAGGCGAATTTGCACAAAAGGTTCAAATCAATTTATATCACAGGATCAAAAAAATGGCGAACGGATAAAGCCGGCTTTATGCAAAAAAGCCGACTTTCCCCGGAATTAACGATTTTCTTTGGGGGGTCTTGATGCCCTTTTTCTTTCATTTTCAGTCAGGTATTTTTTTCTGATTCTGATACTTTTTGGTGTCACTTCGACCAGTTCATCATCATCAATAAATTCCAGACTTTGTTCAAGAGTCATCTTGATAGGTGGCGTCAATTGAATATTTTCATCTGTACCAGCCGCACGAATATTGGTTAATTGCTTGCCTTTAAGCGGATTAACTGTCAGATCATTATCACGGGAATGAATACCTATTACCATGCCTTCATACACTTCAATACCATGCCCTATAAACAACCGACCACGTTCCTGAAAGTTAAACAATGCATAGCCTAGAGCTTTTCCGGTTCCGTTTGAGATCAAAACGCCATTATGTCTTTGTGCCAGTGCACCCTGAAATGCCGGAGCATAAGCATCAAATGTGTGGTAAATAAGCCCTGTACCTGAAGTGGCTGTCATAAATTCGGTCTGGAATCCAATCAAACCGCGAGAAGGAATGTAAAAATCCAGTCTTACCCTTCCGGCGCCATCCAGCTTCATATCACGCATCTCGGCTTTTCTTTCACCGAGTTTTTCCATAATTGTACCCTGATGCGCTTCTTCAATATCAACTGTCAGATTTTCATAGGGTTCCATTAAAACACCGTCGACTTCTTTCATGATAACTTCAGGTCGCGAAACTGCCAGTTCAAATCCTTCTCTACGCATATTTTCAATCAAAACTGAAAGATGCAATTCTCCTCGACCCGATACTTTAAATTTATCAGCATCGCTGAGCTGTTCCACTCTAAGTGCAACATTGTGGATCAGTTCTTTCTCCAAACGTTCAAGAATTTGTCTTGAAGTTAAAAACTTGCCTTCTTTTCCTGCAAAGGGAGAAGTATTCACCTGAAAGGTCATGGTTACAGTTGGTTCGTCAACCGTCAGTGCAGGTAAAGCTTCTAAATGGTCGGGGTCACATAAAGTGTCCGATATCTTCGGTTCACCAATACCTGTAATAGCAATAATATCTCCTGCGCTGGCCGATTCAATCTCTTTGCGCTCAAGCCCCATATACCCGAGAACTTGCCCTACTTTAACGCGCCTTTGTTTGCCCTCAATGTCAATACTGATCAAGGATTGGTTTTTCTTGAGACTGCCTCTCGTTAGACGTCCTACAGCAATAGCACCCACATAACTTGAATAATCCAGTGATGAAACCTGCATTTGAGTTGGGCCTTCAAAGCTCACATCCGGTGGAGATACATATTCAACAATAGCTTCAAAAAGAGGCGTCATATCACCTTCTCTTACCGTATCCTCTTTACTGGCATAACCATTTAGCGCTGATGAATAGATAATAGGGAAATCCAGTTGCTCATCAGTTGCTCCCAATTGGTCAAACAGATCGAAAACCTGATCAATAACCCAATCTGGTCTGGCGCCAGGTCGGTCTATCTTATTGATTACTACCACCGGGTTTAATCCTTGAGCAAAGGCTTTTTGTGTCACAAATCTGGTTTGTGGCATGGGTCCATCAACAGCATCAACCAACAACAAAACAGAATCAACCATTGACATAATACGCTCTACTTCGCCGCCAAAGTCAGCATGGCCTGGTGTATCCACAATATTAATTCGATAATCCTGCCAGCGAATGGCTGTATTTTTTGCCAAAATAGTAATACCGCGCTCTTTTTCCAAATCATTGGAATCCATCACACGTTCTGTCGGCTCACTACGTTGATCCAGTGTACCTGACTGTTGTAACAATTTATCGACCAGAGTGGTTTTACCATGGTCAACATGAGCTATGATGGCAATATTTCTTAACTTCTCAATCACAAAGAATTCCTCAATAAACAACCTCAAAAAAATTATTGAGTCTGCTACCGTTCAAAAAGTGGACGCATTCTACGCGAATTTTAAAAAATAGGCATTGTTTTTGTGCCTAACTGCATCAAATTTTCTAAACAACTTCCGTTTTTAAAAAAATTGAAATATTTCTATAGCTAATATCTATAATTGTAGATAAGAGACCATAAAATTTTTGCAACTTTTTATCAGCGATCTATACTCTACTAACGTGAATTTGAAATGTTTCTATTTAATATATATACAAGCATCTCCTCACGGTAGAAACGATTCGAATAATGAATAAAGGAAGTGTATGGAAGCTACTTACAATCCCTACCTTGTCATACTATCATACTGCATAGCATCTTATGCAGCCTATGCCATGCTTTCGGTTTCCGAGCGACTAATTAAATCTCCTGGGAAAATCCCCTGGCTTCTTTCAGGTTCAGCATGTTTGGGCTTTGGCATCTGGTCAATGCATTTTGTCGGGATGATGGCTTTTGAATCAAATATGCCCGTTACCTACGATCTGGCATTAACAACTCTTTCAGGCATCATAGCAATTGTTGGTGCGGCAATGGCCATGTATCTTCTTGGCTGGGGCACACTATCATTGACCCGTCTTCTGGTTGGCGGAACCATCATTGGGCTAGGCATTGCCAGTATGCACTACGTTGGTATGGCCGCAATGATCATGCCTGCTACAATAGTTTATGACACCACCCTTTTGCTTGTTTCCATAGCAATAGCCATTGGTGCAACTATTGTTGCGTTGTGGATAGCCAACTACCTTGGAAACACAAGTGTCAAAAATCATGATTTGTTGATGATAGTTGCTGCTCTTATTATGGGTGTAGCTATTGCCGGAATGCATTATGTTGGTATGGCGGCAGCGAACTTTCTACCTAATCCGGACAGCCATATTCAGGTAGATGATCTTGATAATTCCATATTGATATGGACAGTCTCTATTATCGCTATACTTATTATTACATCCAGTTTATACGCAAGCCATTCTCACAACAAGCAGCACAAGAATAATACCTTGCTTTTGATTTTGACCATTTTGACAACTGTTGTGATCAGTGTTGGTATTGCGGTCAGCTCTCTTTACAATACTGCCTACCATCTTGTTCAGGCCAACCTGCAATCAAATCTTGACAATTATAGCCATCTGATAAGGTCGGTCACCGAATTTGATAAAGTTCATAGTCAGAATGCTAACGTAGAGGGGGCTCGAAAGGCTACCATATCGCAAATAATTGATGCTAACAGGACCAATCAGTTAAATCTTGATGAAGAGTTTTTGCTTTTTGAATACAGTGAAAACAGAAAATCAATCCACTTTTTAATTTCAAATTCAAAATATTCCAATATTTTTCCTTCTCACGTTCCTGTTGATCTGGGTTCATCCCAACTGTTTACCAAAACCTTGGATGGAAACAGTGGCTTGGCAAAAATTAGACATCCATTTACAACAGAAGATGTATACGTTGTAGTAGCTTACGCCTATATCCCTGAGTTGGGTGCAGGTATGATGAATACTGTTAATATTGAGCAAGTCAGAGCACCTTTTAAACAGGCACTTTTATACACCAGTATCATTTCGATCATTATTGTGATTATCGCAGCCTTTATTACTATAGGAATTAACCAGCCTATCATTAAATCATTGGAAAAAGTGATTGAGTATCGTAACCGAACTGAAAAAGAACTAAGAAATCTGACAGATAATCTGGAAAATATTGTAAAGGAAAGAACTATTGAATTAAAACAGGCCGTCAACATTGCCGAGGATGCGGCTCGTTCAAAAAGTGAATTTCTGGCCAATATGAGTCACGAAATTCGTACACCAATGAATGGTGTTCTGGGCATGCTGCAACTCCTGTCAGAAACAGAATTAAAACACGAGCAGAACGATTTTGTTAAAACTGCCTACAAATCTGCTGAAACCTTACTAACCTTGCTCAATGATATTCTGGATTTTTCCAAAATTGAGGCTGGCGCTATTGAGCTTGAAAACATTGACTTCAATCTTGAAGAGACAATTGAAGATGTTGCTGCTCTCCTTTCAAAAGCTGCTCACAGTAAAGGACTCGAACTTATTACTCATATGTCACCTAATGTGCCTACTATGATAAAAGGCGATCCTACTCGACTCCGTCAGATATTGTTTAATTTGACCAACAACGCTATCAAGTTTACCAATGAAGGTGAAATTCTGGTCAGCGTCAGATTAACCAAACAACAGGGTGAAGATATTGTTATCAAGTTTGAAGTTCAGGATACTGGCATAGGTATTGCCGAAGAAGCTCAGGGAAAAATATTTGAAGTTTTTAAACAGGAAGACGGATCAACCACAAGAAAATTTGGTGGCACCGGTTTGGGTCTTGCCATTTCCAAAAAGTTAGCTCAGTGCATGGGTGGTGATTTGGTGGTGCAATCATCTATAGGGACAGGAAGTACTTTCTCCTTCACCATGGACACCAAGCCATCACATATTAAACCTGCAAAAGAACGTGACCATTCCATATTGGGTGAAATGAAAACTCTGATCGTTGATGATAATGCCACAAACAGAAAAATTCTCGAGTCCATTCTCAATTCCTGGAATATTCCTCACGAAAGTGCAGATAGTGCCATTCAGGCATTATCAATGATTTATAAACACGATAAAAACCCTTACGATTTGATTTTGCTTGATATGATGATGCCTGGTATGAATGGATTGGAAATGGTAATAAAATTGCGTGAGAAAAAAGAAAATACGAAAGTAATATTGCTAACCTCTTTAACCAGTTCAAATATTCAGGAAGAGTCTCGCTCTGCTGGCGTAGATGCTTGTGTTTACAAGCCTGTTAAAAAATCCGTGCTATTAGATACCATTATGGCTTCAGTTCATACAGCCGAAGAACTCAGTCAGCAAATCCAGAGTAAAACTGAAGTAGAAATGAAAGAATCGCCACCAATACTGGTTGTAGAAGATAACGATATCAATCAATTGGTAGTGGGTGGAATGCTGGAAAAACTTGGTTTCCGCTACATAATTGCCAACAATGGTCAGGAAGCTATTGATCTGATGCTAAAAAACAACTTCTCTCTCATACTCATGGATTGTCAAATGCCTGTTATGGACGGATTTGTAGCCACGGAAAACATACGAACTGATGAGCGAATTAAGGATAGTATTATTATTGCTATGACTGCGAACGCAATGGAAGGCGATAAAGAGCGCTGTTTAGAAGCAGGAATGAACGACTATATCAGCAAACCTATTAACAAAAGTGCTATGGAAATTATGTTGTTGAAATGGCTTGAAAAAGCCGCATAAGGAACGAAAAATGACACAATCCGCATTGTTAAATATGGAAACTATTGAAGAATTGAAAGGTGTACTGGGTGACAATGTAACAACTCTGTATGCCAAATTTCTTAACAATTCAGACAATCGTTTGGTCGAACTTAACAAACTCAATGCCAGCAATGACACTCATGCATTTAAAGAGTTGGCTCACACCATCAAAGGTGAGACAAGCAATATAGGACTGGCTAAAATAGCTAATTTACTTTCTGAACTTGAATCCCAGATTTTAGCAGATCCTGACGCCGACAAATCTGAAAAAATTCATCAAATACAGTCTGCATACGGTGAAACTATTGAATCATTAAAATCTCACGGTCTTGTTTGACCTGAGCTAATTATTTTCCTGAATCAATATTTTTTTATCTTCAGATCAACTTTCCTGACTAAAATTTGGCCTGCATCTCAAATATAGCAAAATTATTTTCTCTTCTTTTCTATTGTGACTCAGGTAGCATTGATTTTTACAAACTGTGTTAATCTACTTTTAAAACAAGTCGTTAAAATAATTGTAATGTAGGTTATGAAGCTCGATCTGGATTCCATCAAAGTATTGGCAACAGTTGTTGAAACTGGCAGTTTTGCGGCGGCAGCAAAGAAACTGCACCGTGCCCAATCAGCAATAAGCTATCAAATCAATAAACTTGAAGAAGCGCTTAATCTGGATATTTTTGATCGTTCTGAATATCGAGCCACTTTAACTGATGCCGGAAAAACCATTCTCAATGAAGGAAAAAGGTTACTCTCTCAAGCTCATCATATAGAAAACATCGCTTCACAACTGAACCAGGAATGGGAACCCAGTTTTGAAATTGTTATTGATGGCATTCTTGAAATAACCCCTATTATGTCAGCCATTAAATCACTGCTTGAAGATGACATTCCCACCAAAATATCACTGACGATGGAATATCTTGGTGGCGTGCAGCATCGTTTTGATAAAAATCAGGCAGATCTGATGTTGGTAAAAGAATTTAAAAACTCAACTCAACTTAACAGCAAACCTCTTGAGCCAGTTGAGTGTCTACTTTGCGTGAATAGCACACATCCATTGGGGCAACTTAAATCGGTTAATATCGAGCAATTACAACAGCATATTGAATTAAGTGTACATGATTCCAGTGAACAAGAATTTTATGATGTAGAGCATATGCATTTCGGTGGTGAACGAATATTTTACCTTAGTGATTTCAAGAGTAAAAAGCAGGCATTGCTACAAGGGATCGGCTTTGGCTGGATGCCATTTTACCTGGTAGAAAAGGAGCTCAATGCTGGCATATTGACAGAAGTTGCTCTCAAAAAAGCCTCGCGTTTTTCTTTTACACCTCATCTGGTCTGGCGGCGAGAAAAAGCGCTTGGGAAAGCTGCAAAAAAGTTTATCTCTCTTTTGAATTAACCTTCCACTATCTCTTCCCTCTTTCAAACACCCATGTGATACCTGTTATTCGATTTAGTCCTGAAAAGCACTTTATAAAAGGTTTGAATTGACTAAAAAAAAGAGTAACCTTATTAGCCTGATTATTTTAATTATCTGGCGGAGGACTTATGCAACAACTAACCAATATTAAACCGATAAAAATGTTGTTCAAATTTTTCATCATTTTTACCATTTCATTTCAGGCAAGCGCTAACGATGTCGTCAGTTTTGTCAATGACGATTCAGCTTTTGCCAAAAACATTCATCAATCCACTATTCCTGAACTGCAAAAGCAAATGAATGAAGGCAAATTGTCTTCTGAAAAACTGGTTAAATTTTTCCTTAAGCAAATGGAAAAGAAAGAACCCTATGTAAACTCAATAATTCTGGTTAATCCAAAAGCTTTAGCTCTGGCAAAACAGAGCGATAAAGACAGAAAAAACGGAAACATCAAAGGCCCGCTTCATGGTATTCCGGTCATTTTGAAAGACAATATAGAAACCTACGACATGCCTACTACTGCTGGATCACTGGTTTTAAAAGATAACCACACCAAACGTGATGCACCCTTGGTTAAAAAGTTAAGAGAGGCTGGAGCTATCATCTTTGCCAAAGCTAATTTAAGTGAATGGGCTAACTTCCGCTCTGAGCGCTCCTCTTCTGGCTGGAGTGGTGTAGGTGGCCAAACTCGTAACCCTCATGATATTTCACGCACTGCCTGTGGTTCCAGTTCAGGCTCTGGTGCTTCCATTGCGGCTAATTTGGGAGTTGTTGCTATTGGCACAGAAACAAACGGTTCAATTACCTGCCCTGCTTCAGTTAATGGACTGGTAGGAATTAAGCCTACAGTAGGACTTGTCAGCAGAACTGGCGTTGTCCCCATTTCTCACACTCAGGATACAGCGGGTCCAATGGCTAAAAATGTTACCGATGCAGCCATTGTTTTAGCTGTTATACAGGGTGTAGATGAATCTGATTCAGCAACAAAAGCCAGACCTTTCGATTTTAGCAATTCATATCAGCCTGATGGACAATTCAGCTTGAAAGGTTTAAGAATTGGCGTGCTTAAATCCGGGGTTAAACCACATGAGGTTATTGATAAACTATTCTCGGATACGCTTTCTAAACTCAAGGTGCAAGGCGCAGTTTTGGTTGAAGACCTATCCATGGAACGATATGAGGATTTCGGCAAAGACAGCTATGATGTTCTGCTGTATGAGTTCAAACATGATTTAAATCAATACTTTGCAGGACTTCCAAATCAATACAATCAGTTAACGCTTGAAAAAGTTATTGAATTCAACAAAAAAAATAAAGAACAGGAAATGCCTTACTTTTTACAGGAAATTTTTGTTAAAGCTCAAGCCAAAGGCCCTCTAACTGATAAAGAATATACTGAAGCGCTGGCTAAAGTAAGAGAAGCAACTCGTGAAAAAGGATTGGATGCTTTGTTTGCAGAGCATAAACTGGATATTTTAATTACACCTACTCGAGGTGCTGCATGGTCGATAGATATTATTAATGGTGATCAGTCTTCCGGTGGTTATTCTACCTTCTCAGCAATTTCGGGCTATTCTCATCTAACAATGCCTATGGGAAAAGCATTCCATATGCCAATTGGGTTATCTGTGGTTGGTTTGGCTATGGATGAAGATCAGGTCATCAAGGCTGCCAGAGAAATTGAAGCTGCTATCAAGTAAGCAATAAACATGTTCTTGTCCCATCTATTCATTTATCCCGTCAAATCAATGACGGGATTGATGGTAGAACAATCAGAAGTCACTGAATTGGGCTTAAAAAATGATCGTCTTTTTATGCTGGTGGATAATGATGGACAATTTATCAGCCAAAGAACTTTGCCCAAGATGGGGCAACTCAAGGCCAGTCTCGATACAAACACTCTCAGTATTACTACACCAGATAACAGGCAACTCACAGCTGAACTGGATGAAATAACACGTCCAATTAATTCCATTCACATTTGGCAGGACAGTGTTGATGCTTTTGTGGCTAATGATAATATCAATCTGTGGTTATCTGACTTTTTGCAAACACCTGTAAAACTGGTCAGATACAATTTTTCCAAACCCAGAGCAAGTGATCCTGAATTTTCCAGGCCAAATGATACTGTTAGCTTTGCTGATGGCTTCCCTCTTTTACTGACCAACAAGTCTTCATTGGATGACCTCAATGACAGACTGGATAATCCGGTTTCAATGGAGTGCTTTAGACCTAATCTGGTTGTTGAAAATGCACCAGCCTATGCCGAAGATAACTGGAAATCTATTCAAATTGGAACACATCATTTTGATCTGGTTAAGCCGTGTAGCCGATGTGTCATGACAACACTGGATCCAACAACAGGTATAAAAAGGAATGATGGTGAACCGCTGAAGACGCTATCAACCTATCGAAAAAATGAATTTGGTATTTGTTTTGGCGTTAATCTGATTCCAAGAAGCAGTGGAACCATATCAGTTGGTGACCCGGTTACCATAGTGACCATGTCTAAATGATTTTGTATTAATATTGTTAGTTGTTGTGCCTGGCTTTACCTTTAACAGTAAGCCAGACATCAATCAAAATAAATTCACTGAACTTTGTATTCTAAATTACGCGTGCGCAAATTCTGTGAATTCATGTAAAGGCAAAGGTCTTTTGTCTAAATTGAGACTGTTGGAATAAGCCTTGATTTCATTAACCACTTTCATGATTTCTGCTGCTTTTTCCAAAATAAATTTACCTTTTTCAGTCACACCGATCAGATTTTTGCCATTGCGAGCAAAAATTTCAATCCCCAGTTCGTCTTCAAGCAATCTTAATTGCTTACTAACACCCGGTTGTGATGTGTACAAATGTTGAGATGCCTGTGTGATATTAAGATCACATTCAGCAATCGCCAAAATAAATCGAAGTTGTTGTAATTTCATAGTAGTTACCTCCGCTTGTTAAATTACGACTAAATTGCCTTTTCATGGACACCGCTGACCGCTCGTCCGGACGGGTCGGAGTTGTTGAAAAAGGCTTCATCCCAAGCAAGGGCTTCCTTGGTACTGCATGCTATTGATTTTCCTCCTGGAACAGTAGCTGCTGCACTGTTGCTTTGGAAACGATTTTCAAAAATTTTACGATATAACAATCCTTCCTTTGTGTCTGGCGTGTTAATTGGATAATCAATTTCCGCTCTTTTCATTTCTATTTCACTAATTTCAGTTTCAGCATAGGCTTTCAATGAATCTATCCATGAGTAACCTACACCGTCTGAAAACTGCTCCTTTTGCCTCCACAAAATTTCATCAGGAATGTAGCCGGTAAATGCTTCTCGCAAAATATGCTTTTCAATCTTACCGTTACCACACATCTTTTCTTGTGGATCAAAACTCATGGCTGTATCAAGGAATTTGCGGTCAAGAAAAGGTACTCTTGCCTCAATTCCCCATGCAGCCATCGATTTATTCGCTCTTAAACAATCAAACTGATGCAATCTTTCCAGTTTTCTTACAGTTTCTTCGTGGAAAGCCTTTGCGTCAGGGGCTTTATGAAAATATAAATATCCGCCAAAAATTTCATCTGCACCTTCTCCGGATAAAACCATTTTAATACCCATTGACTTTATCTTTCTTGCCATCAGGTACATTGGCGTTGATGCTCTTACTGTTGTCACATCATAGGTTTCCAGATGGTATATCACGTCAGATAATGCATCCAAACCTTGCTGAACAGTAAAATGAATATCATGGTGTATGGTACCAATTTGGTCAGCCACTTTTCTGGCTGCTGCCAGATCAGGAGAGCCATCAAGACCAACTGCAAATGAGTGCAGCTGTGGCCACCATGCATCAGATTTCTGACCATCTTCTATACGCTTTTCTGCATTAAGTTTGGTAATAGCTGAAACGATAGATGAATCCAGACCACCAGACAATAAGACACCGTAAGGAACATCGGACATCATATGTTTTTTTACTGAATCCGAAAGTGCCTGACGAACGGCTTCAACAGAAGCAGGCTTCTCTTTCACCTGCTCATAATCTTTCCACTCAGGTGTATAATAGGGCTTAATTTCACCTTGCTGGCTGTCATAAAAACAACCGGGAGGAAATATATGAACTTCTTCGCAAACATCAACCAGCGCCTTCATTTCAGACGCCACATAAAATTGTCTGTCGCCGTCATACCCATAATATAATGGGATAATACCTATTGGGTCTCTGGCAATAAAATATCTGTTTACTTGCGCATCAAATAAAATAAAAGCAAACATACCTTCAAGACGATTGAGTGTTTCAATCAAGGTTTGTTCAGACACAGCGCTTTCTTTGCTTTTATTCTCAATATACATAGCCAAAATCACTTCGCAATCTGATCGCGTTTTGTAGCAATAGTTTGGTGTATGTGCTTTTTGCAGTGCCTGATGATTGTATATTTCACCATTAACCAACAATGCAACCTGATTTGTTTGATCTGTTAGTGGTTGCTCTCCACTATCAATATCCACAATAGCAAGTCTTTCATGAGCCAGAATTGCCGATGAACAAGTCCAGATACCAGACCAGTCTGGGCCTCTATGACGTTGTTTTCTGGATTGTTCCAAGGCAATTGTTCTTAATGCCTGCGGGTCACCCTGAATGTCTAATATACCAAAAATCGAACACATACTACGTTTCGCTATTACTCACAAAAACCAACTTTAATATTAATTCTTCATATAGATCGCCACAAAATGAACATAAAACGACCTAATAGTAAGCTATCATTAACTATTGTGAGATAAATGTGAATAGTTTTTAACAAAAACAATTATATTAGTGAATAATTTTTAAAAATCGGCTAAAATTTTAATAATTTTTTAATATAAGCTCTAAAATTCTATGCAAAACCATCAGATCGATAATTTGGATCGAAAAATACTCAACGCATTAAGAACTGATGCCAGAATTCCATACGCGGAATTAGGCAAACAATTTCAAGTTAGTCCGGCAACGATTCATGTGCGTATTGAAAAGTTAAAAATGGCTGGCATCGTCACAGGAACCCAGTTAATGCTTAATCCCAAAAAATTGGGTTATGATGTTTGCTGTTTTATTGGCATTATCTTAAAAAGCGCAGGAGATTATCCCAGAGCAATTGAACAATTAAACGCTATAGATGAAGTAGTTGAAGCCCATTATACCACTGGACAATTCAGCATTTTTGTCAAAATACTTTGTCGCTCTATTGAAGACTTGCAATTCCTGTTAATTAATAAAATCCAGTCGATAGACACTGTAAGAGCGACAGAAACATTAATTTCATTACAAAATCCGATTGATAGATCGGTGAGGATTTAATTAAACAGACAGATTTACAAAAATGTTGTTAATTGTTTTATTTTTTCTCAGCAACTACGTAAGACATCCATCCTTTTGAGCTCTCTGAAGTCAGCGCTCCCCAATACCAGGAAGATGTATCAGACCAACTATCTCCTGAAGATGCTAAAATATATTCACAAACAAACAGGATTTGTGAATGTTTTTGTGCATTAAAACAGCTCATTTCCACATTCTGTTTGTTTAGATGAATTGGCAAAGGTTTTATCTTGTAGCCAATCCCCTCAAAACATCTGGCGGCAGAATGGAGTTTTCTTGTTGGATAATCAATCCATCGGATAATCAATTCTCTTGAGCCATCTGTAAATCTTTCAATCTTGCCAGGAAAGCCTTCTTCAAAAAGTTTCTCTTTTTCAGTTAGCCCGATTTTTACCAACAATTTATTCTCATAAGTTGATGGCCAGCCTGGAAACGAATTAGAATTATTTTCAAAGATATTGATTTCATTAAAAGTTAATGGTGAGGAAGCCGCAAAGACTGCCGATAATAAAAGAAAAATACGATTTCTATTCATTTGATTGACCTTTGCTGTATTTTCTCCAGTAACCACATTAACATTAAAGCGACCATAATAAATGTAACCACGCCAATAGCTTCATGGAACCATGAGTACTCAACAGTAATTAATCCTGTTTCTAGATAGAATAAGCTGCCAGCACGTAAAACATTACCCACCAAAATCAAAAAACATGCTATTAAAACTGCTAACGCTGTTCGAGTAATGTTGAAACGATAAACAAGTGATATAAAAAATGTTAGCAACAACCCCGCCCACAACATAGTGACCCCACTACATGGTGCATCAAATTGTAATAACTGATTTTCCCAGATCAGATTTGTGCCACTTTGAGAAACTGATAAACCGTTTAACTGCAGTAAAGGCACTGTTAAGCTTGCAGATATATATCTGGCAGGATATCCCAAATAGAATTGCATTGAAGGAACAACAGGTAACGAAATTAGCACCAACCCCCAAAACGCTATTGGTGGCTGCTTACCAAATGCTAACCAGTAAATAACCAAAAAAAGAGTTAAGAAAGCCAGCGCTGAACGAATGATATCAGGAAATACAAGCAAAAAAGTTAAGGCATAAATCAGTAATAAGCTGACAACAGGCCACAAGGAGAATCTGTAAATACGCTGTGTTTTGTAAACCTGTTTGATAGCAATAACAGCTACAAATATCAGGATAAAAAATAGGCCAATGGCTTCTTCAAGAGATGCGTTAACCCGATTGAAATACCATTGCCATGCATACCAAAAACCACACAGTGTAGTTAGAAGTATATAGGCAAGCCAACTCAGGCCTGCTTGATCAAGTTCGATCTGTTCTGCTTCAAAAACCATAGAATTAACGCAAGAATTATAAAAATAAGCGCCCATTGATGAGGCTCTGGAATAGTAGGAACAGTTTTTTCATCTACAGGCGTTAAATTATTTTCTTCATATTGTCTTTGATTTTCCAGAACGACAGCCCCACTAACAGATGTCACCAACTGATATTGACTGGCCATTTCTATAGCGGAATCTATCTCGCCCAGTTTAGCAAGTTGCTTGATCTCTTCACTTGCCCACAACCTTGCAATATGGTCAGAACCATTTTTAATGTCTGAATTACTATCTCTGGATACTGTCCAATCGAAATCCCAAACAGCCTCGGATTGAAACAGTGATTTTACATACTGCTGTAAAATGGCTCTCTCTCCTTCTGACCATTCTATCATCCTGGTGCTATTTCCCAACAATGTAGAATTATCCAACAATTTGTTGGCGCCTGAACGCACATGATAAAGCGAAATTTCTGGTAAACGAGATAGCCTTTTGACAGCAAGATCCATCTCGGTATTTGTTGCATCGAAAAGCACAGGTTGTGATGAAGCTATCCATAACAATTCACTATTTTCATAGCTCTCAAGATCGCGAATAGCTTTACTTAGCGCTGGTGCATTATCCTGTCCGCCGACAAAATCAACTTCTTTTAAAACCCTCTCAAAATTAGCTTGATGATGTTCACTCCACTCTTTGATTTCTACAAAAGTTTCATCTTCTCCCGCAACAATTAACCCAACAGGCACTCCATTCGGAATTTCTTGCAATGCCAATAAAACATCATCTAGTGCAATGGCCGCTCTTGTTGAGCCGTCCAGAACGAGCATCAAAGCTGATTTTGGCTGGATCTGTTTTTGCGTAACTTTTTGTAAAATTTTCGTGCTATTTAAATGACTGGAAATTAATTCAACAACTTCTCGATTTCTCTGAGCTGTTAATTTTATTCTATTTCCAGATAGTCTAATATCTGATATTTTATTTTCATATCGATGCAGACTTTGAGAAATTAATTTTGCCTGTTCAGAATTGTTATTGACAGAAAAAGGTTGTTTACTTTCAATCCAGACAGTATGACCAAAATCTTCCGAATAGCTAAAATTTCTGTCAACAATGGCAGGCAACACAAATGATGCCTGCTCCTGTGAACTTAAGCTCATGGGAATAGAAATACCTACTCTGAGTTTTAGAGATCCACTATTCCCCGGTATGGGAAAAGCCTGTATCAAAACTCGATTCGCTCCCTGTGTAGTAACAAGCAAAGGATCTCTACTTTGTCTAACTACACTTGTGTAAGCTTGTTTTACCTGCGCTCTGCCAGCAAAAGCTGCTTCTCTTTCTTCACCTTCAACCCACAAGGTAGCTCTGGAAATGACAGCACCATTTGGTAATTCCATTTGAAGTCTTGCCTCATTAGCAAATGAAGCTTCATTCTTAAATTCCATAACCCATTCTATATAGCTGACCCCGTCATCACTGGCAACTGAACCATCCAGTCTGGAAGTAATTAAATAAAGACCTTTAACCAGACTTCCAACTTCACTACCGCCTCTACCCCGATCAAAAGCAAAATCATCAAATAATGACCACGAACCACCGCTATAAGGTGGTTTCCTGCTATCAAATTTTTCTCCTGTTACCCTGTAGAAAACTTCTCTTGTTTTACTGGTAGAAATAAATTGAGATTCTGATGACCTCAAAAGAATAAAGCTTGCAATTCCTGTTGCTCTGCGACCACCTCGATAACATAAATTTAACAGCATCTCTTCATCACCAAATTTTCTTAGTAATTGAACACCATCAGTTCGTTTTGCTGCTGTATCACTGACCGCAAGATTTAAACCATAATGTGTAATGGTGGCAGGAAGATCCAAAACAATTAACAAAAAGATGGCAAATGAAATACCTTTCAGTCGCAAGAATTTGTGTGTAAATTCAGATTCATATTTAGTTTTGACATAGCTGCTAAGCGTGATATTCACCAGTAAAGCAGTTACAGGTGCCAATGGTAGTAACCCTAAACCATAAAACAAAATTCCAAAGATAGAGAAGGGAATTATTGGTAAAAATAGCAATGCGTAATATCCTGCTATGCCCAGTGAGATACTGGATATAATCAACAATTTATCTGCGCTGACAACATTATTTGAATTAATTGCCTTCCATACGTAGAAATTGGCGAATGGAACATAACTGACCAAAATAATATGGAAGAATGTTGGCAAAGGATCAAAAAAAACATTGGCACACATTTTTGTGACAACTTCAAAGGCAATAACAAAAGCAGGAAATATTATTCCAATGAAAAAATAGAATTTTCCAATTTTTTTCACACCACGTTTTTTGTTATTTTCATTTTTTTCAGTTTTATCTTCCATTATCTTGTTCTACTTATTCTTTTCAGTCTATCAAGACTAAAGGTTTGTAATAGCTAACGCAACCATTAAACAAGCCTTTTTACTATTGAATTATTCTCCCTTGGTCGATATCAAAGACATAATAAACTGACCAATTTCGGTGTTATCTCTGTGTCCCGCCAATTGATTACTGCCTGGCCCAAAAGCATAAAGGTTAACATCAACAGCTGTGTGACCGCTGGTTGTCCAGCCAGTATAGGTTTTATTGGATATTAACTGATTCAGTACATAATACACTGTCCTGTCATCTGTTAAATCAACTTTGTTTAGCGATGTTATCTCATCAGCTGTCAATTTGATTTGGCTTGCCTTTTTCAATTCTTCAGCCAAATTCCCAGAATGTTTAGCCAACTCAATAATTTTAAATGGCGTATATTTGAATGTTTTTAATAATTCAACGCCCCATTGATAATAAGCTTTACCATCAGCTTTTAACCCAAGCGAAAGACCACCAGTCGCATGATCAGCAGTGACAATAACCAGAGTATTCTTATCTTTTCTGGCGAAATCCATAGCCGTTTTGACAGCCGCTTCGAAATCTTCCATTTCTGAAAGCACACTGACAATATCATTGCCATGACCGGCCCAATCAATCTGACTGCCTTCAACCATCAGGAAAAAGCCTTTTGGATTTCTGGACAAAACATCAATAGCCTTATCAGTCATTAGCGAGAGGGAAGGCGTATTTTCATCCCTATCCCATTTTTTTGCCATAGCTACTGGCGCAAACAGACCTAATAGTTTTTTAGAATCCGATTTCACTTTTTCCAGCTGAGTTTTATTACTGACAAATTGATAACCTTTGGATTGAAACGCTGAAACCAGATTTCTGTCCTGTCTAGCGAAAAAATCCAGACCGCCACCTAAAATCACATCAGTAACTGGTTGATTATTTATTTGATTGTCATAAAACTGGTTGGCTATCTCGAGTTTGTTTCTTCGACTGTCAGTATGGGTTGCAAATGCTGCTGGTGTAGCATGATTAATTTCAGAGGTAGCAACCAGCCCCGTAGATTTCCCGTGTTTTTTGGCAATTTCAAGCACCGTTTCCAATCGTTTCTGGTTGATATCAACAGAAATTGCACCATTGTATGTTTTAATTCCCGTTGCATAAGCCGTGGCGGAAGCTGCAGAATCAGTGATATTACCGTCCCGATCATTTGGATTAGTGTTAACACTGCCAATCAGGTAATGGTCAAATTCTGTTTTATTTTCAACATTGGATTCGCCATTATCTTTATACATTCTGTAGGCTTTCATGACTGATGGCCCCATACCATCACCAATCATTAAAATTACATTTTTAGGCTTCTTCTCATGCTCTGAAACCTCTGATGCAACAACCTGCTGCCCTATCAATAGCAGAATCAAGACGACTAATTTTTTCATTATATTTTCCTTAACTTTATCAATTGCCGCCAGTTTAATTGAACATTGTAAGACTATCTATATTAACGGTTAACTAATCCGGCATTATTTTTTTCTAACGCTCTCTCTGCTCGATAACTGGAACGCACAAATGGTCCGGATACCACTTCGAGAAATCCCATATCCAGACCCCATTGTCTATATTTATCAAATTCTTCAGGGGTGACGTAGCGCTCTATCGGTAAATGATTTTGGGTCGGTCTAAGGTACTGGCCAAAGGTCACAATATCCAGATTTATTTCTCTTAATTCCTTTAATGTTTGCTTAATTTCTTCTTCTGTTTCGCCCAAACCTAACATCAAACTGGTTTTGGTTAATATTTCAGGTCGATACTTCTTGCTGTGCGCCAACAAATTCATAGTCGTTTGATAACTTGCTCTGGGATCACGTACCGGATGTGTCAACCGCTCAACGGTTTCAAGATTTTGTGCAAAAACCTTGATACCTGAATCCAGTACTTTTTCAAGATCTTGCAGATTTCCCTTAAAGTCAGGCGTTAATGTTTCAACACTCACATCAGGACTGACTTGCAAAATTGCCTTAACACAATCTGCGTAATGTTGAGCGCCACCATCTTCCAGATCATCACGATCAACCGAAGTCAATACGATGTATTTTAATCCTGTTTCACGAATTGATTCTGCAGCATTATTTGGTTCATCCTTATCCAGCCATCCTTTAGGATTACCTGTATCAACAGCACAAAATCGGCAGGCACGAGTACACACTGATCCCATTAACATAATGGTTGCTGTTCCTGCGCTCCAGCACTCACCAATGTTGGGACAAAAGGATTCTTCACAAACCGTAGCCAGCTTTTTACTTCTGACATTTTGCTTCATTGATTGATAGCCTTTACCCGTTGGCAAGGGCACTTTCAGCCAGACAGGCTTTCGACCAATTTCTATTGAGGAATCTGTTGATTTAGACTTTATGCCATTTTTAATGGCTTTAAATCCCTGAGCAGTTTTAAATTTCTCACCACTTTTGGCAGACACAGTTGCTTCACCAGTTTTATCTGGCTCATCAATAATTTGAACAGGAATTTGATCGTTATTGCTCATAATTTCTCTTTACACCACAAAGAAAGTTATTGTCCGGTTACTGTTTCACTATTTTCAACTAAGTCTGGCAAACCGACCAGATTCTCAACCTGATCGTATTCTAACACCTCAATCAGACTGGCCACCAGATCATCTTCTATTTCATGCAATTGAGTAATATGAGTATAGTCACTGATTTGTGTTACTTGCATGCCTTCATAGCCGCAGGGATTAATCCTTTCAAAGGGTTGAAGTTCCATATTTACATTCAAGGCAAGACCGTGAAAAGAGCAACTTTTTTTAATTTTTAATCCCAGAGAACAGATTTTTTTGTCTCCCACATAAACACCGGGAGCATCAGCACGAGGTGCA
>JAOUOC010000114.1 GCA_029880585.1 Gammaproteobacteria bacterium | reverse complement strand
GCTTTTTTCAATCACATAAATTCGACTACCGCTTATCAATCGGTACCCATTTTTTAGCATCAGGACCAATATAATTAGCACTAGGACGAATAATCTTGCCATCCACACGTTGCTCCATAATGTGCGCCGCCCAACCTGTAATACGCGACATCACAAAAATTGGCGTAAACATGGCAGTTGGAATACCCATCACATTGTAAGCAACCGCTGAGAACCAATCCAGATTCGGGAACATTTTCTTCTCATCCCACATCACAGATTCCAAACGCTCTGCAACGTTGAACAGGTTCATATCACCTTGCTCTTTTGACAAGGTATTAGCAACTTTCTTGATCACTTCATTACGTGGATCAGAAACCGTATAAACTGGATGACCAAATCCAATAACAATCTCTTTACGACCGATACGCTCTTTAATATCGGCTTCAGCTTCATCTGGCGTGGTGTAACGCTTTTGAATATCCAGAGCTACCTCATTAGCACCACCGTGTTTAGGACCACGAAGTGCACCAATTGCACCACAAACGCACGAATACATATCGGATCCAGTACCCGAAATAACACGGCTGGTGAAAGTAGATGCGTTAAACTCATGCTCTGCATACAAAATTAAAGACGTATGCATCGCTCGTTCCCAGGTTTTGCTGGGCTTTTGACCGTGAAGCAAATTAAGGAAATGTGCGCCAATGGAATCATCATCGGTTTCAACATCAATCATCTTGCCATTGTGACTATAGTGATACCAATACAACAACATGGAACCGAATGAAGCCAATAAACGATCGGCAATATCTTTGGCATCGCTCGGCGCTTGCCCTTCTTTTTCTGGTAAAACCGTACCTAATACTGAACATCCCGTTCGTAAAACATCCATTGGATGTGCAGCAGCAGGAATGCTTTCCAACACTTCCTGAACCACAGAAGGCAATCCACGCAAAGCTTTCAATTTACGTTTGTAATTAGCCAATTCAGCCTTGTTAGGCAATCGGCCATGAATGAGCAAATGAGCAATTTCTTCAAATTCTGCCGTTTCAGCAAAATCCAGAATATCGTAGCCCAGATAAGCTAAATCATTACCGCTTCTTCCAACGGTACACAATGCGGTATTACCCGCAGCAACACCTGATAAGGCAACTGATTTTTTGGGTTTAAAACCCGAAGTTGATTCTGACATTTCTTATTTCTCCTTATCGTTAGCAAACAAATCGTCTAACTTTTGTTCATATTCATGATAATTCAGGTAATCGTATAATTCGTCACGGGTTTGCATAATGTCGATCACATTACGCTGATGACCATCGGTCATTAATGCTTTATAGAAGCTTTCTGCACCTTTATTCATCGCTCGGTACGCACCACAGCAATAAAGTACGATATCCACACCGGATTCTGCGAGTTCAGATTGCGAAAATAATGGTGTATGACCAAATTCGGTAATATTAGCCAAAACTGGCGCATTCACAACATTTGTAATTTGTTTATATTGTTCCAGATCCTTAACCGCTTCAGGAAAAATCATATCAGCACCGGCTTCGATACAAGCTTGTGCACGCTCTACAGCCGATTCAAACCCTTCCACTGCCAAAGCATCGGTTCTGGCCATAATCACAAAGCTTTCATCAGTTCTGGCATCAACCGCCATCTTAATGCGGTCGACCATTTCAGATTGAGTGACAATCTCTTTGCCTGGTCTATGCCCACAACGCTTGGCTGCGACCTGATCTTCAATATGACAACCTGCTGCACCAAACTTGGTTAAAGAACGAATGGTTCTGGCGATATTAAAGGCACCACCAAATCCGGTGTCCGCATCGACCATCAAAGGCAAATCACACACATCGGTAATCCGTCTGACATCGGTTAACACATCATCAATGGTGCTGATGCCGAGATCTGGCATACCTAAGGAATTGGCAGCCACACCACCGCCAGACAAATAAATCGCTTGATGACCTAACTTTTTGGCCATGTGCGCTGTAAAGGCATTAATCGTACCGACTAATTGCAATGGTTTGTTATTTTTGACTGCCTGACGAAATTTTTCGCCAGCGGTTAATTTTTCACTCATTCAATATTTCCCCGAGTTGTTTTTAATCTCTAATCTCTAATCTCTAATCTCTAATCTCTAATCTCTAATCTCTAATCTCTAATCTCTATTCTCTATTCTCTATTCTCTATTCTCTAATATCTTTACTTTCCATGTTGCCGGCCCACTCTTATGAACCGAATCGCCTTTTGAATCTACCGCAACTGTTACTGGCATATCCTTGACTTCAAATTCATATATCGCTTCCATTCCAAGTTCTTCAAATGCAACGACCTTGGAACCTTTAATTGCTTTGGAAACCAGATAGGCAGCTCCACCGACAGCCATCAAATAAACCGATTTGTTCGCCTTAATGACTTCAAGTGCAGCATCACCACGTTCTGCTTTACCTATCATGCCCATCAAGCCTAACCCGCCTTCTGACTTGGAATTCAACATCATGGCAGAATATTTATCCATACGAGTTGACGTTGTTGGTCCTGCTGGACCTACAACTTCTTCTCTGACCGGATCTACTGGTCCAACGTAATAAATAAAGCGACCTTCAAAATCAACACCATCTGGCAAGGATTCTCCCTTGTCGAGAATGTCTTTAATTCTTTTATGCGCCGCATCGCGACCAGTCAAAATTTTGCCTGATAGCAATAATGTATCACCAGGTTGCCAACTTTCAATTTCTGCCTGAGTAATACCATCCAGATTCACCGATTTCATGTTATCGGACTTTTCCTGAGTAATAACAGGCCAATCAGATAATGCTGGCGGTTCGACAAATGAAGGTCCCGAACCATCCAGTTCAAAATGTGCATGGCGAGTCGCTGCACAATTTGGGATCATGGCAACAGGCAATGATGCAGCATGAGTTGGGCAATCCTTGATTTTAATATCCAGAACTGTAGTTAAACCGCCTAATCCCTGTGCACCAATACCCAATTGATTGACCTTTTCGAACAATTCCAGACGCAATTTCTCAACCGAACTTTCTGCACCCTTCTCTTTTAATTCATGAATATCAACCGGATCCATCAAGGATTCTTTTGCCATCACCATGGCTTTTTCAGCGGTTCCACCAATTCCAAGTCCCAACATACCTGGTGGACACCAACCTGCCCCCATAGTCGGAACCGTTTTCAAAACCCAATCGACAATGGAATCATTAGGATTAAGCATTACAAATTTGGATTTATTTTCTGAACCACCACCTTTGGCCGCAACCGTCACATGCACCTTGTCACCTGCCACCATCTCAACATGAACGACAGCTGGCGTATTGTCTTTGGTATTAACGCGAGGCCCTACCGGATTTTTGACAATGGAAGCTCGCAACGGATTATCCTGATTTTGGTAAGCTCGACGCACGCCCTCATCAACCATTTCCTGCACTGTCAGATCTGAATCCCATTGTGCATCCATGCCAATTTTGACAAATGCGGTGACAATTCCCGTATCCTGACAAATCGGACGTTTACCTTCGGCACACATTCTGGAGTTAATCAGGATTTGCGCCATGGCATCTTTGGCAGCCGGATTGGCTTCTTTTTGCCAGGCTTGATACAAGGCATCAATAAAGTCTTTAGGATGATAATAGGAAATATATTGCAACGCGGCTTCAACGCTATCGATAAAATCGTCTCTTTTAATGGTGGCCATTACGCTTCCTGATTAATTGTATTTGATTGAACTATATATTAATCGATCTATTACTTAATCGAACTATTACTTAATCGAACAATGATTCAATTGAACTGTGTGTTTATATGACTCGCAACGAATGATGAACTTCTCATCTGGCTCTCTTGAGACACTAGTTAACTAGCTTACACAGCAATAATAAAAAGGTGTTGTAATTATAACGCAAACTCGGTGGATCTTCAGCCCACTTTTCAATGCAAATTTGAAAAAAATACGATATTGGAAATATGGCGTCCCCTAGGGGGTTCGAACCCCTGTTACCGCCGTGAAAGGGCGGTGTCCTAGGCCTCTAGACGAAGGGGACTGGAGTATAACTATTAACACAATGACGAATTAATAATTAAAAATATTGGTGGAGCTAAGCGGGATCGAACCGCTGACCTCAACACTGCCAGTGTTGCGCTCTCCCAGCTGAGCTATAGCCCCAAAACGCGGGCATTTTAGGTGCTTATACCAACAGTGTCAACCGCTTTTTAAAATTAGCAGCTGTTTTTGCCAAACAATCTCAAGTCTATCTCTGACTTTATAAAGCTTAAGTCTGTTTTCCCTACAAAATATAAGTTATTATGGACTGATAGGATTTAACAGCAAAACAATTTAGAGAATCAGACTATGAAAAGAATACTATCAACAATTATATTAATGAGTGGCTTACTTTTAAATCTGTCTCAAGCCAAAGATAACCAATTAAAACCTTTTACTGCAGATGATCTTATCAATATGGAGCGTGTCAGCTCTCCTCTTTTATCACCGGATGGCAGTAAATTGGTTTATGTAGTGCGTAAAACGGATCTGGAAGCCAACAAGGGGCGAACGGATATCTGGCTTTATGATTTTTCTAGCAAAAAGACAAGTCAAATCACTAAAGACCCTGCGTCAGACCATTCACCAAAATGGACGAATGACAGCCAAACCATATATTTTATTTCATCGCGAAAGGATGGTTCACAAATCTGGAAAACCAGCGTTTCAAATCCCAACCCCATTCAGGTGACAAAGTTTGACTTAAGTGTTAACACCTTCAAACTATCACCTCACAACGACAAAATCGTATTTTCAACTCACGTTTTCAGAGATTGTAAAAACTTCAAATGCACTAAAGACAAACTGGAACAGGAAGAAAACAAGGTTGCATCTGGCGTAGTTTATGACAAGCTGTTTGTTCGTCATTGGGATACATGGTTGAATGGAGCGCAATCACAACTTTTTGTAGTTGACCTGAAAGAAAACGGCACAGCGCGTAAAAATGTAAACCCTGTATCCAAAGCCGTCAATGGTAATGTGCCATCCAATCCATTTGGAGGCGATGAAGAATACAATTTTTCACCCAACGGTAATGCCATATATTTCTCTGCAAGAATACAGGATGCTAAAGAGCCAATTTCAACTAATTTTGATATCTACCGCGTTTATCTCAACAATGCCGACAAACCCGCCAACCTGACTGAAGATAACAAAGCCTGGGATACCCAACCTGTTATTAGCCACAATGGTGAAATGATTGCTTATCTGGCAATGGAACGACCCGGATTTGAAGCTGATAGATTACAGGTTGTACTAAAAAACATCAGAAACGGTAGAACAAAGTATTTAACAAAAAACTGGGATCGGTCATTTTCAAGTTTGCAGTTTTCCAAAGATGATAGCGCACTTTATTTGACAGGCAACCATCTCGGCACCAAAGCACTTTGGAAGCTCGACATTCGTTCTGGAAAATACACGCTGATCAATAATGACGGTTATATTGGCAGTGTTACGCTTGCAGCAGACAAGATGGTGTATGGTAAAGACAACCTCAAATCACCTACTCAATTATTTGTATCGGATCTGGATGGCAATAATCCACATCAAATCACATCAAATAATTCCGATAAACTTAAACAAATTGCTTTTGGTGATTATGAGCAATTCAAATTCAAAGGCTGGAATGACGAAACCGTACATGGTTATGTTGTTAAACCTGCCAATTTCGATGCCAGCAAAAAATATCCTTTAGCCTTTTTAATTCATGGTGGACCGCAGGGTAGTTTTGGTGATCACTTCCACTATCGCTGGAACCCACAAACCTATACCGGACAAGGTTATGTGGCCATCATGATTGATTTTCATGGCTCAACAGGCTATGGACAGGACTTTACAGATTCCATTTCTCAAAACTGGGGAAGCAGACCTCTGGAAGATCTGCAAAAAGGGTTGGCTTATGCATTGGAAAAATACCCTTTCATTGATGGTAATAATGCTTGTGCCCTTGGCGCTTCCTATGGTGGCTACATGGTGAACTGGATTGCCGGAAACTGGCCAGATCAATTTAAATGTCTGGTCAACCATGATGGCGTCTTTGACAATCGTATGATGTATTACGCTACCGAAGAACTATGGTTTGTAGAATGGGAAAATGGTGGAACCTATTTCGATAAACCGGAAAATCACGAGAAATACAATCCGGTCAATTATGTAGAAAACTGGAAAACACCTATGCTCGTTGTTCAGGGTGAACTGGATTACCGAATTCCGGTCACTCAGTCGTTAGCAACTTTCACAGCGCTGCAAAGAAAAGGGATAAAAAGTAAATTACTTTATTTTCCTGATGAGAATCATTGGGTGTTGAAGCCAAATAACAGCTTGCAATGGCACAACCAGGTAAACGATTGGTTGCGCCAGTTTTTGCAAAACTGATAAATCTTGCTAAATGAGTGTAGCTGATTAGAAGTTAGCTACACTTAGACCGTCATCAAATGAATGAGAAGTTTGAATCGGGCTTTCGGAAAACATTCGATAGCCTGATTTAACCAACTGACTATCAAAGATATCATTTAACTGACAGCTTTCTTCAATATTAGAAGGAAACTGCATTTCCCCACATTGAGAACATCCTGTTAATTTCATTCTTCCCTTATAAAAAGTTGTCCAGTTGTGCTTGTCCATTGCTATTACCTCTTCCTGTTAACCCCAAAACTTTCTAACGGGGCGCATTTTATAGGCAAAAATGGAAATCAAAAAGCCGATAAGGATTAAATCTATATAAGAGATAATCCTTAGACCTTGTGAGATATTTCTTACAAATATTTATTAAATATTTTTTGGGCAAAAGAAACTATCTGTTTGAATCAAATATTGAAAACTTATTAGACAGCTATACTGCCAGTATAAACAAGTAGCAAATTAATAATTGATAATACCAACAGATTCAGCCAGGTTAACAGGGTTCCCCAATATCTACCAAAGCTTGGTCCTTTTTTCTTGCTAAAACCAAAAGCATGTAATGTACGCGCTACAACTAATAAACCGCCAAAAGTATGCAACATCCATTCAGCACCACCGTTTTGAGCTATCAACATCAATAAAATCAAACTGATAGGAACATATTCTGAAAAATTGGCATGGACACGCATGGCTTGCAAAACATCATTATTACCACCGTCTCCCAAACCGACTTTTTCTCTGCGGCGTAGGCTCACTACCTGATAGGACAAGACAATATACAAGATACCGAGGACACCCGCATAACCAGCAATAATTAACATAATTCCCCCTTATTAAATTAAAAAAATATGTGTAGAAAGGTTATACCATCGATTATTTGGACAAACAAGCGAATTACTCTGGTGATTCGACTGCCCAATTTTGAGAGGCCTTAATATCTTTGTCTGCTTGTTCTACCCATTTTTCGCCATCAGCTGTATATTCTTTTTTCCAGAATGGCGCTTCAACTTTTAAATAATCCATTATAAATTGTGCAGATTCAAAAGCAGACTGACGATGTCGTGATGAAACACCAACAAAGACAATTTGTTCTCCGAGATGGATTTCCCCTACCCTATGCCAGATTCTGACCTGATTAACTGACCATCTTTCTCCAGCTTTCTCAGCAATTTGCATTAATGCTTTTTTAGTCATGGCAGGATAATGTTCCAGTTCAAGCCTCTGAACCGGTTTTGACGAATCATCAGCTCGAACACGGCCTACAAAAAATACTGCCGCACCATCCTGATGATTAGCATCGATTAACTTTTGATACTCTTGTCCGACATCAAAATCATCTGTCGTAATGTTGATAAAAATATCCATGACGTTATACACCTCAAGTCGATTAACCGACTAGCCACCTGTCACTGGTGGAAAAAATGCAATCTCACTCGAAGGTGAGACAAGCGTATCCTGCTCGACAATTTCCTGATTAACAGCAACCAGCAAAGGCCTTGAAAAAGCCTTTTTCCAAACATCACCTTTTTCAATAAGCTTTGATTTTATTTCGTCAATTGAAGCAGGTGATGCCAAGTCAAACTCAATTTGAGCAACACCCAGCTGTTCTCTCAAGGAGGCAAAAAATAAAATTTTGATCATGCTGTTTCATCTCCTACTTGCCAATCACCACTTTTACCGCCAGCTTTGGATGTCAC
>JAOUOC010000113.1 GCA_029880585.1 Gammaproteobacteria bacterium | reverse complement strand
TCTTGTCATTTTGTGACAACGCAGCAGATAAAGCATCCGCAAAAGCCGAATTTTTTGGCTGTTCAACCTTTGGTTTAAACGGTTTTTTTGCTTTATTTTTGTTTACCGGTGTTTTGAATGTTTTCTGTTTAACTCCTGATGGTTTTGCTTCAACATCCATTCCAATCATAGATAAACTGATCCGTTTTCTTTCAATATCCACTTCAGTAACATGAACTGTCACTATGTCGCCAGTCTTTACCACTTGCCTTGGATCGCTAATAAAGTTTTGGCTCATCACGGAAATATGCACCAAACCATCCTGATGAACACCAATATCAACAAATGCTCCAAAATCCGTCACATTGGTCACACTACCTTCCAGCTTCATGCCAATAACCAAATCACTGACTTTTTCGACACCTTCCATAAAATTGGCGGTTTTAAATTCACCTCTGGGATCGCGAGCCGGTTTTTCCAACTCACTAAAAATATCATTGATTGTGGGTAATCCAAATTTTTCCTCGACATAATCCGCAGCGCTCAGTTCTGCAATCATTTTTTGATTACCCATCAATTGACTAATATCGGTTTTGAGATTACTCAACATTTTGCTGACAAGGTTATAAGTTTCGGGATGGACGCCACTTTTATCCAAAGGATTTTCACCGTCGCTGATCCTTAAAAAGCCGGCGGCTTGTTCAAAAACCTTCGGCCCCATTCTTTCTACCTGTTTAAGTTGCTCGCGGCTTGAGAAACGACCTTTTTCTTCACGGAAGTGAACAATATTCTGCGCCAAACTTTTATTAAGTCCGGAAATATAGGTAAGTAACGGAACTGAGGCGGTATTCAGATCAACACCTACAGCATTCACACAATCTTCTACCACACTCGCCAGCATTTTACCCAACTGGCTTTGGCTAACATCATGTTGATACTGGCCAACACCAATTGCCTTTGGCTCAATTTTAACCAGTTCGGCAAGCGGATCCTGCAATCTTCTGGCAATTGAAACCGCACCACGATAACTGACATCCAGTTCAGGGAATTCTTCTGCTGCCAATTTTGAAGCGGAATACACAGATGCACCTGCTTCATTAACCATGATTTTTTGCAACGATATGTCGCTATGCTTTTTCATCAACTCGGCAACCAGTTTGTCTGTTTCTCTTGAGGCTGTACCATTACCAATGCTGACAAGTTTTACCTTATGGGTCTGACAGATAGAATGTAACTTGGCAATTGATGCATCCCACTGTTTCTGAGGTGCATGAGGGAAAATGGTACAAAACGTTAACAGCTTGCCCGTGTCATCAACAACCACTACTTTAACACCGGTTCTCAAGCCTGGATCAAGACCCATAGTGACATATTGTCCTGCTGGTGCAGCCATCAGCAGATCTTTCAAATTTCCTGCAAATACTTTTATCGCCTGAGTCTCGGCCATCTCCTTGAGATTACCCAATAATTCAGTTTCAAAAAAGTTTTGAATTTTTACACGCCAGGCCCACAAAACAGCTGTTTCCAGCCATTGGTCTGCAGCTCTGTTTTGATTTTTGATCTGATAATGTTTGGCAATGAGATGTTGCGCCTGAGTCGTGGCGGCCGGATCTTCCAGTGCGTTTTTATCCGCCACCAACTCCAGAGAAAGCACGCCCTCTTTTCTACCTCGGAACAAGGCCAAAGCCCGATGAGATGGAATTCGATTCAATGGTTCGCTGTACTCAAAATAATCCTTAAATTTATTACCTTCCTGCTCCTTGCCTTTCATAACACTTGCTTTTACATAAGCATTTTTAGTCAAATACAGTCTGATATCCGCCAAAAGATCGGCATTCTCGGCCATCATTTCCATTATTATCTGTTTAGCACCTTCAAGTGCTGCTGCGCTATCTTCGACACCATTTTCAGGATTAATATATTCTACTGCCGCTTTTTCAGGGTCGAGGGTTGCATCTTGCAATAATGCCAGAGCTAATGGTTCCAACCCTGCTTCACGAGCTATCTGCGCTTTGGTGCGTCTTTTTGGCTTATACGGTAAATACAGATCTTCCAGTTCACTCTTGGTTTCTGCTGCATTAATTTTTTGTGTCAATTCGGGTGTCAGTTTTTCCTGCTCTTCAATACTTTTTAAAATGCTTTCTCGTCTGCTGTTTAATTCCCGCAAGTAATTGAGTCTCTCTTCCAGATTCCTCAGTTGGGTATCATCCAGTCCACCAGTCGCCTCTTTTCTATATCGGGCAATAAAAGGGACTGTCGAGCCTTCATCCAGTAAAGCAACGGCGGCTTCCACCTGTTTGGTATTAGCATTAAGTTCCTGAGCAATTTTTTCTACGATTTTAAGCATATGAATTCCAGAATAAAGTCTTTATTGATAAACAGCGGACAAAACTATTTGATATGAAGCTGATAACAGGGTTTCGAATTATAACCAGTTTAATAAAAAAATCATTATCTGGTTTCACATCTGCGCACTTTTCTTTAAATCAAAAAATCTTCGTTATAATCTGTAACAATTGAACGCTCAATTTGCTTTGATTTTTTTTACGTTAGCCCACAAAATGTCCACATATCTCATTTTAATATTGGCAAATGTTATTAGATCAAATGCCATTAAATAACATCACTGAGCCATCAGCAAAGTTTGAAAGGAGAAGCTCAATGAAAGAAGAAACCCAAAAAATTCTGGTTGTCGATGATGATCTGCGTTTGAGAAGTTTGCTTGAACGCTATTTTAAGGAACAGGGCTACATTGTAAAGGTTGCCTCGGATTCTGTACAAATGGATAGATTTCTTGAAAGAGAAAATTATCATTTAATGATTCTGGATCTAATGTTACCTGGCGAAGACGGTTTGTCAGTTTGTAAGCGACTTCGTGCTGAAGACAACAATATTCCCATCATTATGTTAACAGCCAAAGGCGATGACGTTGATCGTATTCTTGGTCTGGAACTTGGTGCCGATGATTATCTTCCCAAACCTTTTAATCCGCGAGAATTATTGGCGCGTGCAAAAGCAGTGTTAAGACGACGTGTTACCGAATTGCCTGGTGCTCCAAGCGCTGAAGAAAAAATCATATCCTTTGGTGATTTTCAACTTAATCTGGCAACTCGTGAAATGTCCAAAAATGGCAGCCCGTTGACACTGACCAGTGGCGAATTTGCTGTGTTGAAATCTTTGGTTACCAGCCCAAGACAACCGTTATCTCGCGACAAGTTAATGAATTATGCTCGTGGTAGAGATTATAGTGCGCTGGAACGTAGTATCGATGTTCAGGTTTCAAGACTCAGAAAAATGATTGAAGTTGATCCGGCCAAACCCCGATATATTCAAACGGTTTGGGGTATTGGTTATGTTTTTGTGCCTGATGTTGACGAAGTGGTTAATGGATAAAAATTGGGGCGAACTTTAATTTTTGAGCTTTTGCATCAAGATGCTCTGGCTTCCTCTGGCTCGTTTTGATCGACTGCATTTTGATAATTAACAGGAACAGTAAAGATTACTTCTGTTCCTTTGTTTAATTCTGAGGCAATGGAAATGCCACCACCCATAAATTTTGCCAACTCTCGACTAATTGCCAGTCCCAAACCTGAACCGGAGTAATTTCTGGTATCACTTGGGTCAATTTGTTCAAAGCCACGAAATACTGTCTCCAGCTTTTCTTTTGGTATGCCAATTCCGGTATCTTTTACGGATATCACCACCACTTTATCTTTTAACTGACAGGAAATTTCAACATGGCCTTTCGGTGTAAATTTAATAGCATTACCGATTAAGTTATATAGAATTTGTCTGACTCTTTGTTGATCCTGATAAACTGTCATCTCCATCATTTCAAGATTACAACGCAAATCAATTTCAGTGTTACTGGTCATGGAATGACACAGATTTTTAACTTCCAGAATCAGTCTGATTAAATCAAAATTCTCCGGGCGAATGTGTAAATGCTGTGTTTTAATTTGGGCAAAATCAAGAATGTCATTAACAATAGAAGATAGCTGGCTGCCTGCCTGATTGATCATTTCCAGAGATTTAATTAATTCCTGATCAAAATCATCTCCGTACTCCACCAATATGGCATTTGACAAGCCGATAATACCGTTTAGTGGTGTACGTAACTCATGGGAAGTATTGGTTAATATTCTGTCTTTAAGTCTGTCAACCGATTGTAATTCTTTATTAAGATGTTTTTGCCGCTCTATTTCTTTTTTTGCGTTTCGGAGATAATTCCAAAACAATATTCCCGCAACAGAGATTAAGGTAAGCAAACCGAAAACAATTTGTCTTTGATAATTCTTTTCCAACTCCAATGTGGCCAACCTTTCCTTTTGCTGGCTTTCTAACAATTGCTGCTTTGTTTTCTCCATCTGCCTTTCGGATTCAGCAATTGCAAGTAATATCTGTACTTTAGTACCACTAATCGTTTCAGCTAGCACATTAATTTCTTCTAAAGTGTTTAAGGCTTTTTGATAATTACCTTCCTTTTTTTCAATTTTATAAATCAACTCAAGTAATGATATTTTTTTCTGATTAAGATTTATCTCATTTGCTTTTGCAATACCTTCATCAATAAGTCGTCTTGCTTTGTCACTTTCACCTTTATGCATATGTACATAGGCAATAGATTCAATCGCCATGACTTCGACACCATTAAACCCCCTTTTGGTGGCTATATCCAATGCACTATTGAAAGATTGAAGTGCCTCTTCATGTTTTTTATCAGAACGTTTAATATCTCCATCCAGCAAAAACCAATAAGTCTTATAAAAATCTAAATCATTATCAACAAATAAACTTTCAGCTTTTTTTAAATATTCTTTAGCCTCTTCATTTCTTTCTAAGTCATGAAGCGTTCTGGCTAAACTGATATATGACATTATTTGACGATCTATTGGTCTATCAACCCCATTAAAGACAGGTAATTCCAATAAAATTTCATAGGCTTTTTCAAGATTTTTTGTTTGTATATAAAGGCCACTAATATTATTAATTGCTCTCTCAACTCCAACAATATAACTACTCTGTTGAGCCGTTTTTAAAGACTTTTCATAATAAATTAATGCATTTTCAAATAAGCCAAGATATAACTGTGTTGAGGCTATGTTACTTAGTGCATCTGATAATACAATAGGGTCGTTTTGTTCTCTGGCTCTTTTAAGGGTTTCTTTGGCTTGAAGGAAAGCCAGCTCATAATTGCCAGCTCTCAAGTTTTTTTTTGTCAGCTGATTTAAAGATTTTAAATCAAGATTATCATAACTTTCAGTAGCCCATACCAAATTAGCAGTTGATACTGTAAAAATATACAACATAACGCTAAATAAAAATTTAATTAAGTAACTATGCATATGAGAAAACTAAATGTTTTAGAAAATCACTCAATTTTATATATATCTATCAACATATTAGGTCCATTTGCAGCAACTGAATAGTTAGCCCCCAATTTCTTTGCTATGCCTTTATTATCCGCATTTTTTATTAAAGCCATATCTTCAGGTGACAAATTATATTCTTTCATTACCGCATCGCGATCTGCCACATAAGCTTCACGCAATTGTCCGTCATTAGCTATTTTAATTAAAAAGTCTTTTAGTTCTGTAGCCATCATTTTCCCCTTATGTAGCTGTTTAAAGATTAGTTAATTTATTTGCACACCCCATTTCTTACAGAAACTGTCATCTAATGCAGGCTTGCTTAAGGCAGGAATAATGAGGGTTGTAATAATGTTTATATCTTCTTCCTTAAGTCCCGCAATGGTTTTGACATCTATCCTTGGCGGCATTAAAGGTAAAGTTGCCGCTTCATAAAGAATAACTTCATGTGTCTGGGGATACCAATTAAATAGTTTGTCCTTTAACATGTCAACACCTTTTTTTGCAGGCACCAGTTCAGTTGACATGGTGACATCACCCACAACACCTACTTGCCAAAGGATCAAAGGTGCACAAACATTGACCTGATGTTGATAAAAAAGTAATTGGGTTGCTTCATAATTTTGGCATCCCAGCGTTCCCGGATCCATACCCAAATCAGCAACAAGGCAGTCTTCTGCTGAAATAGCTGGCAACATTTTGGCCTCATGCCCTTCAGATTTAGCTATGGTTATCGACTTGTGTGAAGGGTAAACAAAGACCCCTGGATGACCATAAAAAACAGCACAAACTGATTTACCCGCTCTAACATCGGCCAGAATTTCATCCACCATCATATTGTAAGATTCAAGGCGATTTTTGCCTTTAAAATAAAAATCTCCCAAATCTTTGCATATGGAATTCTTATTTTTGGAAGACAATTCTTTTAAAAACGGTTCAGCTAATGCATCCGTCATTAAATAGTGCATTACTTCGCATGATTCAATGTAACTTTTAGCTTCAAGTGAAAGGTGAGCTGGTGTAATCAGTCCGGTACCCACAACAACAAGACGTCCTTTTGCCATCTTTTCTCTCTTCTTTGGTTATTTCAGCTTTATTTTGCACAAAAAAGGGCTAAAATATCAGCCCTTACTAATATACGCTCTGCCAAGCATACCTTATTGTTTTAAATAATCCAATGCCATATTTGCCAGTGTTGAAACACCCAGCTGGAAGCCTGATTCATCAAGATAAAAATCAGGTGTATGATGGGCTGGCGCTTTCTCGATTGGCACATTGGCAGGCTTTCCACCGAGGAAGAAATAAAAGCCTGGTACTTCCTTGGCAAAGTAAGAAAAGTCTTCTGCGCCAGTAATGGCATCAATTAATACTACATTTCTTTCACCCGCCTGCTTTTGCATGGAAGGCAACATTTGATCAACCAACAAGGGAGAATTGTAAGTGATTGGATAGCTGGTAGACATCGGGATATCCACTTTAACTTTAGCGCCCATACTTTCAGCAACACCATTTGCGATTTCACGAATTCTTTTGTGGATCTGCGCGCGCATATTGTCGTCCAACGCTCTGATTGTTCCAATCAACTGAACTTCTTCCGGAATAATGTTAGAACGAACACCACCGTGAATACTACCCACAGTTACAACTGCCGCTTGCTGGGTTAATGGCATATTACGAGAGACGATTGTTTGCAAACTATTAACAATTTGGCTTGCGGTTACTACTGGATCGATACCATTCCAGGGTGCAGAACCATGAACCTGTTTACCATAAACCGTAATTCTAAAATCATCCACGCTGGCCATAATTCCTTTTGGACGGTAACCAATAACGCCCACTGGTGTTTGCGATGAAATATGCAATCCGAAAATAACATCCACATCAGGATTTTTCAAAACACCTTCTTTTACCATTAATTCAGCGCCACCCTCTTCACCTTCAGGTGCACCTTCTTCAGCTGGTTGGAAAATAAATTTTATGGTGCCTGGGATTTGATCTTTTACCTGAGCCAAAACTTCAGCAACACCCATCAGAATAGCTACATGAGAATCATGACCGCAAGCGTGCATCACACCAACATTTTGACCCGCGTAGGTTGTTTTAACCTTTGAAGCAAAAGGAAGTTTTACTCTTTCAGTAACGGGTAGGGCATCCATATCGGCTCTAAGTGCTACTACCTTTCCTGGCAAGCCACCTTTTAAAATGCCGACCACACCTGTTTTCGCAACACCTGTTTGAACTTCTATTCCCAAAGATCTTAAATGTTCAGCAACTTTTTCAGCAGTTCTGAATTCACGATTTGAAAGCTCAGGATTTTGGTGAAAATCTCTACGCCAGTTAATAACTTTTCTCTCAACGCTATCCACCAGCTTTTCCAGATTATTATCACCGGGTTTTGCTGCAAAGGCTGAACTGGATATGGTAAAAAATACAACTGCAAAACTTAAAATTTTGCCCAGGGTTTTAACTGCTAACTTCATCTCTTTTCCTCGCTATAATCATGCATCAGCCAAGAATACGCATTTACTTCTATCTACACAAGCGATATTCTTTTGTCACTTATGCAAAAAATTTATATTGATCAAATACAGATAAATACCGAGCGACTCATTTTACGTTTAATGCAAACCAAAGATGCGCAACGAGTTTGTACCTATCGAAACCAACCCGAAGTAGCTCAGTTTCAGGAATGGACGCCAAACTCTGTTAAAGAAGTTGAGGATCATGTTGTTGTGATGAATCAGGCCGATGACATTATACCTGTATGCTTTTATCAAATTGTGATGGAGTCAAAAGT
>JAOUOC010000112.1 GCA_029880585.1 Gammaproteobacteria bacterium | reverse complement strand
AGTCAGAATGGCAAGCAGAAGCAATATGATTACCAGCTTGTTGGTGAAGAAATAATAGAAACGGAAACAACTAAATTTACGACTATAAAGCTAAAAAGAGCGGATAAGAAAGAGAAAGATTTTTATATCTGGCTGGACAAAAACAATCTTTTTATGCCTGTTCAAATGCAACAGGTTGAAGAAGATGATTCCGTTACTATCAAACTGGAAAAACTCATACTTCCTCAACCCTGAAGATTATTTACAGTCTCTATTTTTCTTGCTCAAAAAGATTTAATACCTTTTTTTCCAGACTGTACATTCCGGCGCTTTTACCTTCGGAAATGGCATCTGAATTATTTTTCTTGTCAATGTACTTTGCCTTAACCGCAAACAATGCGCCAACACGATTGCTACTTGCACAATGCACCAGAGTTTTGCCACTATTTTCTTTTAACAAGTCATTCAGAATGGTCGCATTTTCTACTGAAATATCATTGAAACTGGCAACAGGAATGACCGTATATTTTAAACCCAGCTTTTTTGCTTCTTCAGCTTCATTAAAGCCGTCAAATTCACCAACAGGCCTTAAGTTGATGATGTTCGTTACGCCCTGCTCTTTTAGCGCTTTCAAATCTTTAATTGAAGGCTGACCGCCGGTTACTACATTTTGAAAAGGATTAGCTTTGTTTTTCATACTGAGTTGTTCAAGGTTGATTTCATCAGCGAATGTATTCGTTGAGAAAAAGCCGACAATGATTAATATTAGTACTTTCAACTTATTGTTCATCTTCATACTCCGGTTTAATTGTTTGTATTTCATTTGCAGCAATCAGAGATACAGTTTGATTGACTTGGGAAAAGGTAACAACCAGCTCACCTTTATAAACCTCTTTCAGAACTTTTTCCACCCATAAACTAACATCATAATTTTGGTCAATATCATTTAATTGACTGATTACATAGCTCTCAGCAACTCCTTTTAGCGCTTCTTCTGAAAGTTCCTGATAGGGAATTAACATGTTATATATAATGCCTTAATGGATCTGAACGTAGATTATATTTTAATGCATAACTATATTAAAAATGGCGCGCCATGAGCGATTCGAACGCCCGACCTACAGGTTCGAAGCCTGTTGCTCTATCCAGCTGAGCTAATGGCGCATGGATAAGGCGCATAATCTAACGCAATGCAGCGTAACTCTCAAGTTATTTTCACTAAAATTATTTTATTACTTATTTTTTAACAGTTAATAGCAGTGACAAAGTTAAACAAGAATATTTTCTTGCAGGTCTTTTATGAGATAATCATACATTATTCACTGATAATTAAACCATGACGACTGAAAAGCTTGATCTGAGAAAAATCAAAAACAATATATGTAAAATAGCTGAACAATATGGATTTCAGGATGCCCGCGTGTCCGACACAGCAACTGAGAAATATATGCCTGCCTACAAGGAATGGATTGCCAAAGGTTATCATGGTGACATGTATTTTCTTGAAGAAAACCAAAAACTGAGAGAGTTTCCGGAAAAACTTCATCCGGATACCACAAGAATTATTTCCCTAAGATATGATTATCTCTCTGATAAGGCAAACTTTCTTCTCCCGTTAAAAGATCCAAATCTTGCCAATATCTCCCGCTACGCATTGGGCAGGGATTACCACAAAATAATGCGCAAAAAATTACAGCGTATTGCCAGTGATATTGAAACCATGATCAGCCAATCCTTTCAATTAAATTATCGGGTTTTCGTTGACAGCGCCCCTGTACTAGAGACGCTGTTTGCAGAAAAGTCAGGTTTAGGCTGGAAAGGAAAACACTCCTTAATAATCAATAAGGATGCTGGCTCCTGGTTCTTTTTAGGTGAAATTTTTATTAATTTGCCATTAGAAGTTGATGAGCAGGTTGAAGATCTCTGTGGCTCATGTACTGCTTGCATTAACCTTTGCCCTACCAATGCCATTATCAAGGGAAAACAGATTGATGCTACACGCTGTATTTCTTATTTAACCATTGAAAACAAAGGTGCTATACCTGAAAACTTAAGAGATTTAATGGGTAATCGCATATACGGGTGTGATGATTGCCAGCTTGCATGCCCATGGAATCGTTATTCCAACTTAAGTAATGATCCATCTTTTAATCCAAAACATAATCTGCAAAATATCAGTTTACTTGAATTATTTCAGTGGAATGAAAATGACTTTTTAAAAAATTTTGAAGGTAGTCCAATCAGAAGAATTGGCTTTGAAAAATGGCAGAGAAATTTGGCAGTTGCATTAGGTAATAGCGAAGCAGATGATCAAAAAATTGCAGTATTAAAAAGCAAAATCGGGAATATTTCTCAAATGGTAGATCAGCACATACTATGGGCTTTAGAAAAGCTAAACAGTAAGGACAAAAGAAGCATCTCGGATAAACAAAAAAAGTTAATTAATTGTGTTACCAACATGTTACCAAGAGATGCCTGAAAAACTGCCTGTTGCTAGTTTTCAATATTATATCCTCAGGATTTTTTCTATTTCAAAGCCATAGAATGTAATTCATCACGCCATTCTGCAGACTCTTCACCTTTAGCTTTTGCAATAGCGACAGCATTAGCCAGATATTCGACGGCAAGCGCCTTATTCGTATGCCTGATTGCACTGAATTCCTGATAGTATATATCTTGCGGATTTTTAAGGTAGGTGGCAAGTTTTTGCATCAACCTCTCAGCCAGATCAGTTGAAAGCATATCCATGATTTTAATGTCTGATGGCATATCTGCTCTTACATAAGGCTGAAAAAACTCTCCCTTTGAAAATGCATTGATGGACTCGCCATTAAATTCATCCTCAACAACCATCGTATCAAACATCAGGGTTTTACCACTAATCGCATCGACAATCTTGTATTCAATTTCTGCGATTGTCTGTTTTCTGATGTTATCAACGTTAATCACAACATTCTCATATATGGGGGTTTCATCATATTGCTTTGGAGCATCACCTTTTTTACGTTTTTTCCACTTCTTGTATTCATTAGTTTCAACTCTGTTGACTTTTGTTGCAACACTTTGGTTTCTACTACCTTTGCTTCTTGATTCAACAATTGCTGCCTGAAGAATTTCACCTGACAGATTCAGTGACAACCCATTCAAAGAGTTTTGGCCTGTTGATGAAACGCTTCGACTAATGGTTAACAGATTCCCCATCTCTACTCTTAACAGACGCTCAAGTTTACGGCTGACCCTTCTGCCAAACGAAGCCACAATAGCGTTACTTGTCACAACTTCTTTATAATCATCAATATTCACTTTGGTTCTGGCGCGCTGATTTATTTTAAAAGCCTGCATATTATATTCGGAAGCAAGTGAAGGATAATTAGGATCAAACTCATTAATCAAACTTAGTAATCCGAACTTCGTGCCTGCACTTCCTGTAACTCTTGCTTTTTGCATTACCAGCCTAAGAAAATTATTCTCATTGGCGGTATTTGAGTTAGAAAGCCCCAATTTCTCATTAATAAAACGTGATTTTTTAAAGTTCTCATAGGCATTCACCAAATCATTGCGTGTGTAATAAGTTCTCGCATTATTTGAAAAATAAGTCGCCAAAATACTGATTTTTGCCTTTTTGGTATTTTTGATTTTTTCAAATACAGGATCATTAACCACCTGCATTAAAGAGTTGTATGCTGACTCTGGTTTTTTATTTTCAATGGCAAAGTTAAAATCTTTTTCAAATCGCCCTTCCAGAGCCTGTGAAAGCAAATCCTGAAAGGCCTGATTATCAGAATCTATAGCCAAAGCTGATTGTGATGAGCGAATAGTAATGCTATATAATTTCTTTTTAAGTCCATCTTTGGCAGAAAACATATATTGAGCCAATGCTCTATCCAGAACAGACTTGTAATTTAGCTGTTCAGGTTGGCCTTCACCTGCCATTATTGCTGCACTTTCAAGCTTTAAAATTTTATCTGTTTTCGAAAGTCCCGGTTTTTTAGATTCGCCAAGTGCTTTTGCGACATTGCGGTTGACTGCTTTTTGTAATTTTGAAAGTTTACCAGACATTTCATTAAATTCAGACTCACTCCATGGCTTTATTTCAGCAACTTCCTGTTGTTTAGTCATGACCATTACCCGACTAACCAAAAGTGCATCTTTCTTCTCATTATCAATCATTTGATCAATATCAGATTTCAGTTTGCTGATTAGCAGGCTACGAATTTGTTTGCGTTGAGCAATTAGAGTAGATTTGGTTGAACCTCTAGCCTGTTTGATATATCCGCTGGCTTCATCATGTAATTGACTTAGAGTACCATCAGTACTGGCTTTATCAATATCGGATTGAGTGATATAGGTTTTATTACCACCTCCACAAGCCAGAATTGAAGAAAAGAAAATAACAACTACAAATTGAATAATTATATTTTTCATTGTCTTTACCTTTTGTAAATACCTGTTTCCCGCACATCATAATGACACATTACAGCTGTTCATTGTATCAACAACTCTACAAGAAATGATCAAACGTAATTAAATGATGTAATTTTATTGCTTTATTGTATCAGATTTTTCTGATTTGGCATTATCCGAGTTCTCATTTTACAGATTAGTATTGTCACCTTGTTGCGGCGCTACTGATATAAATTGTATTTTTTGCTGGAATACACCAATTGAAGTATGAAGTGGATCATATTTGATCAATTGTAAGAGCCACTTCTCGGCATTAGTCTTATCGTTCTGATTAATAGCTTCTTGAATTTCTGAAATGATAGTTTGTTCAATACGTTTGATTCCATCTTTTGCTTCCTGATGTCTGTCATCAATCTGCAACACAGATTGGTATTTTTGCAGGGCATTATTGTTGTCTGGTTCAACCAATAACTTCTGCTGTTCGAGCTCCTTTGCCGAAGTCAGAAAACTCTGCAATTGTAATTGAACCAGTGGATCCGATAATCTGGCTTCTCTTTCTGCTTCTTTTTTTCTTTTGGCTTCTTCTATCGCAGCCAATCGTTTTATTTCATCCTGTTCTTTATTGTAAATGACTTCAGTCTTTTGATAATCAGCCAATAGTATTTCATATTTATCTTCAGATTTTGGTAACGATTGGTACAAATCCAGTTGGCTTTTGGCTTCAGGTATTTGTTTATCTTTGATAAGCTGTTCAATCGATATTGCGAGATTATCCGAAACAACCACCAATCCGGCTTGTGCCTGAATATTATTTACATCAAGAGATAGCACCTGATTAAAATAATACAAAGCATTCTCATTGTCAGGTTTTATGAAGTTTTTCTGTTCGACTAATTGCTCGGCAATAGCTAACCAATCTGTAATTTGTTGCAATCTATCCTGCTCGGCTTTTATTTTTTCCTGATGAGCTGTGTAGAGTTTATCAATATTTTCTCTGGTTACAGTCAAAAATGGATGATTTGGAGATTCAATAGCAATCATCTCGTACCATTGATCTGCAATTTCAAAATCTTCCGCTGTTGCCAGTTCAGAAATTTTAGCCAGACTGTTATTGATCAGACTTTGCTTTAGAGCATCTAGTTGAATGTTTTCAGGTTGTATCAGTTTTATAGCTTCAATTAATTTAAAAGCTTTCTGAGCATTTTCATAATTCAAAACATCTACACTGGATATCTCATTAACTTGCTGAATAAGTTCTTCAACTGTTGGGGGCCCTGCTTGTGTCTCATTTTGCTGATTTTGATTACCAGCCAACAGGGTATCAGATGATATATCAGATTTTCCAGTATCTGCGTCAAGAAACTCCTGAACATGAACCATTACATTATCCTGAAACCATTGGTTGGTTTGAGGAAACCACTTATCCTGATAATAATATCCTGCTCCAGCCAGACTTGCTAACAGTAGTATTTTAAGAAATCCACCTGATTTCCCTTTACTTGAATCTTTCTCAGTTTGTGCAAATTCGTCAAAAAACTCGCTAGATGGTCTGACAGTTGTTTTGCTATCACTTTTTTTACCAGAGCGCGCAGGATTGGTTAATTGTTTCAACGCAGTGCTGCTATTTCCTGATTTTATAAATTCGGTTAATGCTCTGGTTAAATCAGCACCAGATTGAATACGTTTGTCAGGATCCTTATCCAGCAATTTATCTATCAACCATTGTAAATGCTTTAGTCTGGGAGGTAATTTTGGTATTGGTGCTGTAACATGCATGATACATATAGCTACTGAGTCCTCACCTGTGAACGGTACGCCACCCGTTAGCATTTCGTAAAGAATGATACCTAAACTATAGATATCAGAGCGGCCATCAATCTTCTGCCCCCTACATTGCTCAGGACTCATATACTCGGGTGTGCCGATTAGTTTTCCTGTTTGCGTCATTTGTGTAGAGGAATTGGATGCTTTTGCAATACCAAAGTCGGTAAGAACCGGCTCGTTATCCTGATTAAAAATAATATTTTCTGACTTTACGTCACGATGAATATATCCTTTATCATGAGCAAAGTGCAGTGCTCTGGCCACCTTTGCAATGATAATAAGACAATCTCTCGTCGTCATACCTTTAGTGATTTTGGCCTTAATATCTCTGGAAGGTAAATACTCCATTGCCAGATAATAATAATTACCACTTTGACCAACATCGTAAACCGTTACAATATTATTGTGGGACAATTTGGCGACAATTTTTGCCTCACGAATGAATCGTTTACCAAAAGACGGATCTGCTGCCAGGGCTGGCGACATGACTTTAAGCGCGACTTTACGATCAAAACCTTGCTGAATTGCCAGATATACTGTTGCTTGACCACCAACGCCAAGTTTCTTTATGATTTTATAACCAGGTATTTCTATCGTTGCCACAATGTGTTTTCCGGATTTTATTCTAGTCTGTCATCCAATATTGATAAGCTAATTCTCATTATTTATAACAATAGCTTTTATCAAGCATACATAAAGTTTAATAAACTGAATATCTTTATTTCTGTTTACATTAAAAATTAAATGTCTGGTATGAAACTTATTTGCGCAAACCTTGCATCGAATTTTATCAAATCCGCTAAATTAAATGAATAAAAAACCAAAAGTTCTTTTTTATATTTAAAGGAGATAAACAATTTGCTTGTTAACCTAATAAAATTAACATATTGCATGAAATATTGATCTGGATCATCTTTTTTGCATTTAATATTTTGCATGGAAAAAATTAGCTATATATTTCAATAAGTTACAGATAACCTACAATTGGTGTGGATATTTTGATAACACGTTAACATTTTTTGAGTCCACCCTCATATATATTGTCACTTCTCTTAATGAGATTTATTGTTTTGTGTAAAATTGGAGGTATCACATGGGTTGGAGCTCAGCTACAGAAGAGAAACTGGATGATGACGGTTTCTGCGATCGTTGCCAACAAGAAGTAAAAGCAGGCGACAGTTTGTGGATTGACGACAATGGGGATGTGCTTTGCAGTACTTGTAGGCAAAGTGAAATAGATAAAGGCAACTAAAAAGTTTCAGGAGATTAATATAATAAAGGATTGTTAGTTAGGTAAGTGTGTAAAAAAGTAAGGCTTCGAAAGAAGCCTTTTTTAATTCAGGATTTAGCAATCACCTTTTTACACTATATCTTCATTGACATATTTGGCTGCCCTGAAGAAACAAATCACAGAAATTACACCAGCAAATAAAGTTGACAGTAATGCCCATCTTAAGGACAGGTTGCCAAAATCAGCTACCAGTAAATCAGAAACAATACCTACAAAAATAGGCCCAAGCCCTAAACCAATAAAATTTAATACAAAGAAAAGTATCGCAGATGAAAAAGCTCGCATATTGTTTGGTACGATAGAATGAACTATTGCAATGGATGGAGCCAAAAATAGGCTAAGGCTGGTATAGCCAATGAACAAGGCAGTCAGCATGATGGATGTATTGGAAGTAAGATAACTCAATGCAAGACAAGGTATAGCAATGAATAGTCCATAGCCGGATATCTTTACATACCATCGCTTGTCTTTATGGCCTAATTTATCCGCTAAATATCCTCCAGTTAGAGCACCAATAGCTCCTCCAATTCCCATAGTCATGCCTGTCCAATATCCTGCTTCTGCAGTACTCATCTCATGAACTCGTGAAAGAAATGGTGCTAAAAAATTCAGCGCGTAAGCCATAAATGAATGAAATCCAACACCCAAAGAAATAAAAATAAATGATTTTTTGGTAAGTAGGTATTTGAACACATACCAG
>JAOUOC010000384.1 GCA_029880585.1 Gammaproteobacteria bacterium | reverse complement strand
GGCATTGCGATACACAAATATCGCTCACGCATGCTTCCTGCCCTAACCATGGCTCCCATCGCCATGCCCGATATTCTGATGGGCGTCAGCCTGCTGCTCTTTTTTATACTGATCAACATGACACTTGGGCTACTTTCCATCGTGCTTGCGCATATCACCTTTTGCATCGGCTTTGTTGCACTTTCGGTACAAAGCCGCCTGAGCGGCATGGACAAAAGCCTGCTCGAAGCCGCAAGAGATCTCGGCGCCACACCCTGGGTCTGCGCAAGGGAAATCACTCTGCCGCTGTTGGCGCCTGGCATAATCGCTGGCGCATTGATGGCTTTTACTTTATCGATTGATGATTTTGTTATCACCTTTTTTGTCGCAGGCGTTGGTAGCTCGACCCTGCCGCTGCAAATCTATTCCATGGTGAAGATTGCAGTTACTCCCGAAGTAAATGCCATCTCCACACTATTAATGTTGTTGACGCTAGTGCTTATCAAACTGGTATCAAAACTATCTCCCGGTGCGTTACGCGGAGCCTAGTTAATATTTATTAACGCTTTTTTTAAATATAGGAGAATGTGTAATGAAAAAAATATTGGCTACACTGATTTTGGTCGGCGCATCAGGCTTGGCGAATGCGTCAGACAAAGCTTTATATCTTTTTAACTGGAATGACTACATTTCAGAGGCGACAGTACAGGCTTTTGAAACCTCCTGCGGCTGTAAAGTCGTGCAGGACTACTACTCAAGCACCGAAGAGATGATGGCCAAACTGACAGCAGGTGCCAGCGGTTATGATGTTGTTGTACCAACACAAAATGCGGTAGAAGCCCTGATTCAACAGAAAAAATTATCTGAACTGGATCATGCAGCGCTGCCTAACATAAAGAATCAGGATGCGGGTTTCATGAACCGTAGCTACGACCCGAATAACACATACTCAGTACCTTATGCATTTACCACCACATTGATTGGCTTTAACGAAACCAGACTGAAAGAACTTGGCATCGCGGCTGATGACTGGGGCGTAATATTTGACCCAAAAGTATTGGAAAAAATCAAAGGCAAAATTACCGTAATGGATGACGCCGAAGAACTATTTGCTGCCGCATTAAAATATCTGGGCTACTCAGCAAATGACCGTGATGAAACGCACCTGCGTGAGGCACAAAATGTTATCAAACAGGCTAAACCTTACTGGGCAGCATTTAACTCATCCAGCTACATCAAAGAGCTGACCGTCGGAAATATCTGGGTTGCACACGGTTATTCCAGCGATATGGTACAGGCACAGTCAGATGCCAAAGACGCAGGTCGCGCTTTCACAATCAACTTTGCGCTTCCTAAACAAGGTGCTGTACTTGCACTGGATAACATGGTTATTCCAACAGATGCAAAAGACAAAGCACTGGCTCATCAGTTCATCAACTTCATGATGGATGGAAAAAATGCAGCTGGCCTGACCAATGATGTTGGCGCTGGCAACCCTAACGCAGCAGCAATCGCCTTTATTGACCCTGAGTTAACCAAGATCAATGCGATATTCCCTACCAAAGAGACGCTGGCAAATCTTGAAACAATTCAGACCACTACACCAAGAGAGCGTAGATTACTGAACAAGTTATGGACAGAAATTAAAATTAACTAAAACGTTTGCCTTGCGGTAGCAATCCTATCGCACGGCAGGCTCGAACCGACACGCTTTTAAGGGCGCGGGATTTTGAATTTCTTGAAGCCCGATTACAAGTAAATACAAATCTTATCAAGTGATTACTATTGATTCAGATGGTCGTTACAATTAATGATGAATGATAACGATTGTTAACAAGTTTTGTGCACAGAAAATGCACAGAGAATGTATATTAACTTTTCTCCACCTCTTAATTTGTAATGAGGTCGATAAGTTGACAATGCCCCTTGAATTGTTCTCGTCTATTTCTTCCGTAAAATTTCCAATACACTATAATCATATTGCTCAAAACATAGACTCATAGAGACATCAGTAGTATGTG
>JAOUOC010000111.1 GCA_029880585.1 Gammaproteobacteria bacterium | reverse complement strand
CGCAACGAGTTTGTACCTATCGAAACCAACCCGAAGTAGCTCAGTTTCAGGAATGGACGCCAAACTCTGTTAAAGAAGTTGAGGATCATGTTGTTGTGATGAATCAGACCGATGACATTATACCTGAATGCTTTTATCAAATTGTGATGGAGTCAAAAGTGACTGGCACTGTTATTGGTGATATGGCTTTTTCTATTGATGCCGAACAACAGAGTCAGGCAGAATTGGGCATTGCGCTCGATACCGCCTATCAAAAACAGGGTTATGCTCTTGAAGCAACAAAGGCTTTGGTGGATTGGCTATTTCAACAATTAAAATTACATCGAATTCATGTTTCCATTGATCCGCATAATCAGGCATCAATCAACCTATTCACACGTGCCGGATTCAGGCAAGAAGGGCTTTTAAAGCAGGCAGTATTTTTTAAAGGTCAGTGGGCGGATGATTTGATTATGGCTGTGTTGCGGGAAGAGTATCAGCAGGGATAATTGTAGGTTGGGTTAGCTTGCGTAACCCAACAATAAGATTTCAATTTGAGACGTTGGGTTACGCAAGCTAACCCAACCTACGAAGAGAAATCAATCTCCCCAAAAACGAATCATTATCGTATTTCTTTACCTAACTCCAAACACTTTTATTCTCGAATCAAACTGAGACCATGCCTCTTCTTTTTGTTTTTCAGCGGTCACCAGATCATCACTTAAAATCACAACCTGCAATTCAACTGAATTATCAGCAGTGACCAAAACAGGTGGTTCAGCGCTGGCTTCTGTAAGTTGATTAACCATATTGACCAGATTCATAAACATGGTTTTATAGCGATCATTCGACAAACTTTGCGTTTCAGGAATTAACGTTTTAGAGATAATTTCTCCGATATGATCCACATAATCGCGCCTGTAAACGACCTGACAAGCATCAATAATTGCATTAGAGATCTCAAGGATCTGTTCTGCGTTGAACTTTACATCAGATGATAACAATGCCATTAAAGTTTGCTGATACTTTTCTATTAATGGCAAATAATCTTTACCCTGATTCCAGATGTATGCAAAAACCAGCAAGGACAAAAATCTGGCATTTAAATTCCAGTTATGTGATTGCCTGAAAAATACGCGGTGATATTTGTTGTCAGCCAGCCTGAGCAACTTCTCTCTCATTGAATGTTCCAGAATTTGCGCCTGTTTTTCTTCCATTTCACTTAAACTTGCAGCAATTTTTAATGAGTTTTTATAATTGGCCCATAGCAATAATGAATCTTTATACAATCCTCTGGCAATGAGATTGCTAAAAATCCGGTTTTCTTCCTCGGTTAAATTATCTTTTAATTCGGAAGGAGAAAAGACAAATGGAACGGCTGATAACTTGAAACTACATTGATCTTTTAAAGGCTGATCCAGCTCGCGATTACAAGCCTGTATTCTCTCAATCACCTGACGACCAAGATAATTATATTTTCCATTGAAAAGTGTTTTGCCAGCCATCAAAAAAAATTGCGACAAAAGAAGATTGTAGGAAGTCGAGAAAATAATTTTGTCCTGTTCGGTGTAATAACAACCACCTGCAAGAGAATCCCATAAAACCGGCTGCAAAAAATCTTCAATTTCGTCGCTTAATTCCCGGACATCTGTTTGTGTTTCGAAAAGTTGTTTTGCGGCAATCTTGTTAAAAGTATTTTCGAGATCGGCAAACTGCTGGAATTGCTCTTCAACCGATAAATTGTGGTCAATCATGGATTAGTTTCTCTGACAACAGACCTGATCTCGCCCTTTGTCTTTGGCTCGATAAAGCGCCTTGTCTGCTTTTTCAAAAACAGCCTTGGGCGTATCATTATTTTCAAACTCGGAAACCCCAAAAGACATAGCTAACTGTATGACATGGGATTCATGTCTTATTTTTAAATTTTTAACACCCAACCTGATTTTGTTTACTGCTTTGGTTGCATCCAGCATATTGGTTTCCGGTAACAGGATAATAAACTCTTCTCCACCAAATCTGGCAATAAAGTCACTTTCTCTTAGTTGTGACTGAAGATATGATGCAACCTGCCTTAAAACCTTGTCGCCAGCTTCGTGACCGTGAGTATCATTAATCTGCTTGAAAAAATCTATATCTCCCACCACCAGACTTAAAGGACTTCGATATCTTCTCCATCGATTATACTCCTGTGTTAATCTTTCGTTATAGGAATAGCGGTTGGGTAATTGCGTTAGTTGATCTGTCTGCGCTCGCATTTTCTGTGCAGCAAGCTCATCTTTTAATCTTACAGTTTCATCCTTGGTAGCGCGAAGCTGATCCTGCAAGATATCAATATCGTTGGTTAACTCACTATTTCTTTCCTTTTGCGAAGCGACATAGGTTTCTAATTGCGTAACCATTGACTCCAATCGCGAGTTTACGGCCTGTTTAACTTCTTCAAGATCATCAGATAGGCCAATACTGTGTTGAAGATCGGATACACTTCCCTTCAGGTTAGCATCAAATTCAGCGGTTTCCTTGTTATTTTTTTTGTTATGTATTTGTGTCTTGTTGATAAATTTTGCCAGACTATCAATCCGGTTATTTAAAGACTTTAGAAAGGATTCAAATTGAACCTGCTCTTTACCCGCAAATTCCACAAATGCGCCGGTAATTAATTCAAGAATATAAGGTAATTCATCTACAGTTGATAAGTCATACACTCTTTCTGTTAACTTGACAGTAACATCTGCATTGGCATCCATTACCATCAGTCTCTCAACCAGTTGTTTTAGAGAGTCTTTTAAAGCATCAGGAACCAAAACACCTTGTGGTTGATTAACGGTTGTTTCTGTATTCTCGCTTTTCCCACCAAACAATCTGGCAAAGAAGCCTGGCTTGCTGGCTTGAGGATTTTGACTTTCATCTAGAAACCGATTAATCGCATTTACAACCCCATTAATCATCACGGCAATATCTTCGGAATCTTGCGAGCGTTTTTCTCTTTTTAACTCTGATTTAAGTTTGGGTGGTAAATCATTTTTTATCAGTAAGCCGAGAATATCGACTTCTTCAATGATTTTTTCTATTCTGCTGTTTTGCTTTTTGTCTTCAAGGGTAAGGAGAACTTTGCCTATTTTGTCAATTTTTGACTTGATTACATTTTCGTTTTCATCACTTTTGATCGATTTTCGCAAATCATTAAGCGCACCGTCCAAATCTTTGGACAGACCCATTCCAACATAACTCAATCTTGAGATACAGCGTTTTAATTCAATTTGAGCGTCGTTATTTTCCTCGTAAAGCGCTTTTTCCATGATTGTTTTTAATCTAGAGTGATTATGAAATCCAGTATTTCTATAAACCTTTCTTTGCTTTTTGCAGAATCAGCATCGATAAGATATTTCTCATTAATAAGGATAGTAGGAACTTGAGAAATTGAAAATTTTTCGGCTCTTAATCGTGCGTTTTTTTCACTTTGCCAAATCAATTCCTCTTTAAATGTTAACGCTTCCTCAGTTTTGTATTTTGTGGCCAACCAGGCGATGATTTTTTCGTATTGTGAAAAAATCTCACAATCTTGCAAACACAACTGATAAATTTCGGCTCTATCTGGCGCTTTAAGAGCTTCGGGAAGTTGAGCTAATATAGGATCAATATAGGCTTGAGGACGCCAATCAATTCTTACTACTAATGGAATGTAATCGATTTGAATATCCGGTCTTTGTTGCAAAAAAGATGTCAGCTCTTGCTCTACCTGAAAGCAAGGTTTGCAACCATACCAGTAGAAAAATTCCAGTTTGGTTTTTTGGGCAGGTAATGCCGTCGCAACTTCATCGGCTCCTTCCTGCTGTTCAGATTCGATTACGCGATAATCTATGCCGGCAATAAATTCAGGACTATTTTGCGCCAATAAACTACTACTATGTATCAACACCAAAAATACTAGAGAAAGATAAATATTTATTTTTTTCATCATTAATTCCGAAATAAAAGTTCCCAAAACATTATGTCTTAAAAAACAGCTAGTCTCGAATAAAAAAGGCGACTATAGAGCGCCGCCTGATTTTATATTATAAGGTTTATCTTTTTGATATCGTGATCGATATCAATATTAAGTTTTAATGTAAACCAACCAGATAATTAGATAAAACTTTAATTTGCTCATCGCTCATTTTGGCAACGATATCTCTCATAACATTATTTTCATCGTTGCTTCTGGCGCCACTTCTGAAGGCTTCCAGTTGAGCTTTAGTGTAGTCGGCTTTTTGTCCACCTAATGCGGGGAAACCGGCAGCAGCCATTCCATTACCATTAACACCATGACAGGCTGTACAAGCTGCAATGCCTCTGTCTGCATCACCATTCATATACAAACTGTTTCCTGCTTCAATATATTCGTCCGCTACTGCCATATGTTGAATTTTTTGACCTGCGTAAAAAGCTGCGATATTAGCCGTGTCTTCATCACTCAGGTTAGCGACCATTGGCTGCATCTGATTGTTTACTCTGACACCAGACTTGTAATCATTAATCTGTTTGATTAAATATTTTTCACTCTGTCCAGCCAAACTTGGCGCTCCAGGCAACACAGCATTACCATCACCACCGTGACAAGCCGAACAAATCGCTGCTGCACTTTGACCCTTGGCCGCATCTCCGGCATTTGCACCAGTCGCGAATACAATCAGGCATAATACGCCAAATATTTTTTTCATTCTTAAACACCTTAATTTAAATCAAAATTGAAGATTGTTGCAACGGCCTTTTACCTTGAATGCTTTTTCCCCTACAATAGTCAGTCTGGAATTAACATTTTGGCATTTAAATGCCGTTAAACGGAATGTCTGAATTATAGGCAATGCCGATAAAAAAAGCCACCACTCATGACGAATAGTACCAACAATCCTTTTCAATCTGCGCGATATTTAATGGGCGCAGCAAAAATTGTACAACTTCCTGAAGATCAGGGAGTAGAAGTAGCTTTGGCCGGGCGATCCAATGCTGGCAAATCAACAGCTTTAAACACCATTACACAGCAAAAGAGCCTGGCTAAAACCAGTAAAACACCAGGTAGAACCCAGCTTATCAATTTGTTCTGGCTTGATGACGATTCAAGACTAGTCGATCTTCCAGGTTATGGTTTTGCCAAAGTGGCCAAAAATGTAAAAGACCAATGGCAAAAAACATTAAGTGAATATCTCCAGGAAAGAAAATGCCTTCAGGGGTTAATCATTTTTATGGATATTCGCCATCCACTTAAAGAAACAGACAAGCAAATGCTTTCCTGGGCCACGGCTGCACAATTACCTACTCACGTGGTTCTTAGTAAAGCGGATAAATTAAAGTCTGGAGCTCGGAAAAGTGCGCTTTTAAATGTTAAAAATCAGCTAAATCGAATTTCATCTGAAATTAGTTGTCAATTTTTTTCAGCAACGAGTAAAATTGGTTTGGATGAGCTGGTTAATAAATTAAAGCTTTGGTATGGCTGGCTGGATGAAAATACCATATTAAATGAGTTGAAGGACAAATAATCATTTAATATTTAATCTTTTTCAAGATGTAGACTAATTCAAACAATGGAGGTTGTTATGAAGAAGTTTCTCTTAATCCTGATTTGCACCTCACTGACAGCTTGTAGCTCTTTACAAACTGTAGATTTTTCACCTGAAAATCACTCTCAAGAAATATTAGCCAATATTCTTCCTGGTGATAATATCTACATTGAAACTCAAGATGGTCAAGAATATGAGTTTGAAGTTGAGTCAATTAATACGGATTCTGTTAAAGGCGAAGGTAACGAGGTTTCTCTGAGTGATATTAAAATATTAGAAAGGGAAGAGTTTTCGTTATTGAAAACAATTACATATCCTTATCTCGGTCTTGTAATACTAGTGCTCTTGGCTGGAGGAGTAGGTCCAATTGGATGATTAATTGAAAATACCCCTAACACTTAATACATATCTGTTCCAACAATATAGTCTTCAACCAGAAGCTTTATGGTAAATAACTTACTATACTCAATTTCTTTAATGGGTTCGACTACTTTCCCGCTTATTAACTCAACCAATTCTGGCGTCGTATTACTGTGGCCAACCACCAAAATATTCTGTTTGGAATTTTTAAGAGTGTTAGCTAATTCAGACAGTTTTTTATAATCATACAACTTAATTTCAATTCCCAATCGATCTGCCAAGGGTTTTGCCGTCAATCGGGTCCGTTTAAAATCGGTTGAATAGATTACCCTAATATTTTTATCCTTGAGCAATTCAGCCAGTTTTTTTGACCGCGCTACGCCTTGCTCAGATAAAGTCGGATCTTTTGTGCCATCCTGAACTTTTTCAGCATGTCGAACGAGATAGATGACAGTTTCTTCGCTTGCCAGAATTGGAAAATGCAAGAATGCCAATATTAAAGATAATGCGAAAATTTTTTTCATCGGTTGTAAATCCTAAAATTATCAATCAACCAGAAAATCAACAAACTCATAGGAATAGGGATTTTTTTCATCGGGTTGATGAGATTCTCTTGCGACTTCTGTCAGTGACAGGCTTTCAAAATCAGGAAATTGGGTGTCGCCATCAACTTCAAGATCAATAAAGGTCAAATGAAGTTTATTGGCAAAAGGTAAAGTTTGTTGATAAAGCAAACCGCCACCAATCACCATCACTTCATCGTGTGATTCAACTAATGCCAGAGCTTCTTCAAAAGAAGTGGCTGTATCACAACCTTCGATAGTGAGATCAGCATTACGACTGACCACAATATTTTGCCTGCCCGGCAAAGGTCTACCAATCGACTCATAGGTTTTTCTACCCATAATGATCGGCTTGCCCATGGTCACTTTTTTAAAATGTTGCAAATCTGCAGGCAAATGCCAGGGCATCTGATTGTCTTTGCCAATCACACGGTTTTTGGCCATAGCGCAAACAAGTGAGATAGTTGGCTTGCTCATGCTTTGCTTACCTCTCTACACGGAAAAAGGATATTGAATGGGCTCATGATGTTGGTATCCGACCACTTCAAAGTCATCCATGGTTACCCATGTTTCCAGATCTTTAAGCGTTTTGATATCCGGATTGATGTTCAATTTTGGAGGATCAAACGGCTCTCTTTTGAGTTGAACATCACGCATTAATTCCAGTTGGTCTTCATAAATGTGAGCATTTACTATCTTGTGGTAGGCGATACCAGCTTTATTTCCGGTAATTTGTGCCATAAGTGCTAAAAATACGAAGACCTGTATCTGATTAAAATTCAAACCTAACGGCACGTCACAGGATCGCTGATAACTGGTCAAATAAAGCGTGTCGCCCAACAATGAAAAATTGTGGGTATGCATACATGGCCGCAAACATCCCATATGAAATTCACCAGGATTATAAAAAGTCAGAATTTCACCGCGGTCATCATTACCACTTTTCAGATTTTCGACAATTTTGGTTAACTGATCGATGCTTTTACCTTCAGGCGTTTTCCAGTCTCTCCCTTGAACACCATAAACTCGCCCCATATCATCCTCACCTTTACGATATGGATTATTGAGCCAGACTTCATTTAAATTGGCATTAGCATCCCAGGTTTTGGTGCCCAATTTGCGAAAATCGGCAGCATTATCATAACCTCTGATATATCCGATAATTTCTGCAATTGCTGCTTTCCAGTAACTTTTACGAGTGGTGATTAGCGGGAACTGATTTTCTCCAACCTGATATTCCAGATCAGCATTGATGACCGTTAAACAACGTTTACCCGTTCTTTCATTCTCAATCCAGTGTCCCTGTTCAACAATACGTCTGCACAAATCGAGATATTGTTTCATTGTTTGCTCTCCTAATCTGGCCTACTTTTTTATATCATTTCTATAAGCTAATACCATCATCGCAATACCCACCAATATCATAGGTAAAGATAAAACTTGTCCCATTGACAGGAATTCTGCCATCTCTTTTAAATGCGCATCAGGTTCTCTAAAATATTCAATAAAAAATCTAAAACTGCCATAGCCGATTAAAAACAGTGCGCTAACAGCCATTGCCGGTTTCGGTTTTTTACTGAAAAAATACAACATAATAAACAGAACGATACCTTCAAAAAAGGCTTCGTACAGCATGGATGGATGGCGCAGCGCTCTTAGTGGATCCGATGGAAAAATCATTGCCCATGGCGTTGATTGCAAATCGGTTACTCTTCCCCAAAGCTCGCCATTTATAAAATTACCGACTCGGCCAGTAAACAAGCCGATTGGCACCATTG
>JAOUOC010000382.1 GCA_029880585.1 Gammaproteobacteria bacterium | reverse complement strand
ATTGTTTTTATCTACCAGCACCACATTTAATTTTTCATCCCGATCATCCAGACAATTTACCATTATTTTATTTTGACTCTCATTTTCAGATCTGAAAGGAATGATATTCACTATTTCATTTTTTTTGTTTTTATAGGTCAAACGGTAATTTATCTTCTCATTCGATTGGTTTGTTAAAGTAAATGCGCCACTTTCACCGGATCCACTAGCACTAAAATGAAACAACCCATTTTGCATTTGGTCGTTGCAAATTGATAGCTGATTTTTATCAGATAAATTAACCAGCGGTTTGTTTAAATCTGATTTGGGCAAAATAACTAATGTAATTTGACTGCTTGCTGAGGATGATGTACCTAATCTCCCATCTGTAGCTGAAATTGGAACACTATTTATTACCAGTAAAAGCAAAAATATTTTAAGGGTTCTTGTAATAAATACAGATACAAAATTCAGCGTGAAATTTTTGGCCATGAGCTGTCCTGATATCAAATCCAGCAGATTTCACGTGAAAAGTCTTCACGAAAAAATCATCTATAGCTTTGATATCGGCCCTGAAAATGCCGTCTTTAGAATTGAGAGCAGTTTTTCTTACGAATGGGCGTCAGTCAGTATCTTGGCTTTTGCCAACATGATCATTTCTTCCAATTTATCCAGATCCGGAATGGAGGCGGGCACATTATCAACAGTGACTCTAACCTTTTCTCCTTGAGATAATAATTCCACTTCATCTTCGGGTACTTCAATGTTATCCATGGTAACGTGAGACAGTCTTGGAATGCCTTGTACCACAATTGCCATATACGGCAAACTTCTGTTTGAATTCAGAGTGTAAGTAATTGCTATCCTGGAACGCTTGGATGCTTGTGGGTCAGATTCTCCCATAATCATATCTATTGAAATTAGTGGAATATCCTGACCGCGCCATTGCAAGTGCCCCAAATACCATCCAGGTGCTTCAGTTTTACCTGCAAACAATTCAACATTGTTAAAAGGTACAATCTCTACGATACTTGTATTGGGTAACAGCATGTTACTGTTAATGATTGGAATCATAAAGCTGTAGACTTCTCTGTTATTTGCCATATCCGTTAACCCTTTTCGTTTGACTAACCACTAATGGTTTCTTTATCAGCCATTTCTCTTAAATGCAGTACCAAATTTTGCGCCAATTCTTCCGGTGTACCTACATAGTCTACTTCACCATTGTCTATGACCGAAGAAGGCATCGAGCTGTCTGCGCAGGTATCGGGCGATTGCGCCCAAACCAAACCACCATTTTTTCTCATTTTTCTTGCGCCCAGTAAACCATCATCGCCCATACCACTGAAAATTATAGCGCCTGACATTGGACCATAGGCTACACCAGTTGACTCAACTACATCATTAATGCATGGAGAATATGGACCGCTCCATTTTTGCGAATGATCAACCAGAATTGAACCTTCTTTTAAAAACACTATCTTGCCTTTCAGTGGGGCAATATACAATTTACCTGCCTTTAATTCACTTACACCTTGCGCTATTGAAACATCAAGATGACTCGATTCCGTTAGTATTTCTTTCAACACAGGTAGAAAATTCTCGTCTATATGCTGGGCAACAATAAAACTGGCATTAATATCTTTTGGAATGCACTCTATAAATTGTTTTACCGCAGCTGGACCACCAAGCGATGCGCCTATTACCCAGCAAGGAGTGGAATACAATAATCGCTTATCTTCGCGATCTTCAAATTCAACGTCATTAGCCGTGTCTTCCAGCAAAGGTATCTCGAAAATCTCACTATCTTCGGAGGTTTTTTTCTTAATAAGAGGAGAAACGCTGGCTTTCGGTCTTTCTAGCTCTGGCTCTGGCTCTTTGATAACAACTGACTCGTTCGGATTTTTTTCTTCAGCCTTGTTCTCATCATGCTCCTTGAGCATGGAAGGTAAACTTTCCAGTTCATTTAAAAGCTCAGCAGCCACTTCCTTTTCAATGTCCGTTGCGCTGACATCCAGTTCATCAAGACTA
>JAOUOC010000383.1 GCA_029880585.1 Gammaproteobacteria bacterium | reverse complement strand
CTGGTAACAATGAACACGTGCATAATAATGCAAGTCACCTGGCTTGGTCTGACCAACTGCAGGATGGAGCAAAATATTTGCTCCAACATCCTTTGCTGCTTTTAGCGTGATCTCCCGATGTATACGATGCATCGGTTTGCAGGTGTGAAAGGCAACAACCTTGTTCCAACCTTTCTTGTTAAACAGATGTCTTAATTCTGAAGGGGTGTCTCGCAGGGTCTCGAAATCATTATGGAATGGTAACTGCACTCCTTCAATTGTACCACCTACGTAATTATCGTTTGTCTGTTCATATAAATACTTAACGCCCGGATGCGAATTATCATCCACACCATATACGTGTTTGGCTTCTTTCTTCTTATCAGGCTGCCATTTTGATTCTATATTGAGCACCGCCAACATAAAGCCTTCTTCATCCAGCAAGGCTAATTTATTATTGACTTCAATTTTATTCGCTAGCTCTTCAGGTATATCGAGAGTAATGGGTATAGGCCATAATTCACCATCAGGAAGGTGCATATCAGCAACAACACTATTGTATGCTTCCTCCGTCATGAACCCTGTTAATGGAGAAAAACCACCATTCATCAAAAGCTCAAGATCACATAATTGTCTTTGAGTAAGAGTATGGGATGGGAAATGCTGTGATTCTTTTTTCAGATGCTCCGCTTTGTCGGAGTCAAGAACAAGATCAACGAGCATCCCGCCGTAAGGCTTAATAAGATTGTCCATAAATTATTTGCCTGGAACACTAGCTGGTTGTTTCTTAAAAATATACATCAGAGTTAATACCGTAAATGCGCCCAAAAAATCTGCTAATGCATCTGATACACTCGGCACTCTTCCCGGAGAAAAAGACTGATAGTATTCATCCAAAATTGCATAACAAGTAACAAAAATTAAAACACATACGATTTTCCAATACGTCATTTGTCCATCTGGAATAAACGCACGTGCAACTAAAAATCCAAATACACCATATAAGATAAAGTGCCAAATCAAATCATTTTCTGACACAAAAGCTGGAATTACCGTATTTGGCTGTGAGGACAAAACTATCAATACTCCAAGCCAAATAATACTCACTCCCGTAAACATCTTGCGACTTCTCATATGTTTCATCATTTTATCACTAATACTATTTGATTTTATTAATTTTTTTGCTGAAATGGCCTAGCCAAAGGCTCTCCAATAAAGATGCCCCGCCCTGGCTGGGCGACGCTCTTCAAATAAGCCTCTATCAAGGCATCACCCTCTAGATATCGGTCAATCACTCTCTCTGGGTGAGAATTTTGCCAGAATATTACCAAGGTCCCACTGTAGCGCCACAGCCCACTATCCCCTAATTCTCCTTCGATTAGGCCTAAAATTAGGTGCTTCTTTAATGTATTCTCACATTTCTTGACTAATGGACTTGGTTATAACCAGTTATCAGAATCTGTAGCATCCAGTCAAAAGATATGCCTGAACAGTCTGTAACGTCCTCTTGGCCACTTTTACCTTTAGGAAACACTCCTTATCCCATCAATTGAGATTGTGCTATGAGTTGTGAACAAGAAAAAATGAAATGTGGAATATATTCTTCTCGGGTTCTTTGTACTCTTTAAATGCTGGGAAAAGTACTGAGAAAGCCAGAGGCTATCAACATGGAAGACAAATAATAAAAGGTTTGATGTGAATACAGCAACCTACATTAGTTTATTAGCTTTTTCTAATGTTCTAAATATGCCATTTACTAATAAAAATGTTTGTTATCTCAGAACCATAATTGTTAATATGTCCGCATTGTAGTGCAGGAGAAAGATACAGGGTTATCTACACTGCCAGATATATGATTCCATGCAAAACACCGTGAGAGAATCTGAATTTAACACTAGCTCATCGATTGAGCTGGATTGTAACAAACCGGGGGAATAAACGAATGTCAACCACTGCAGAAAATGTTGAGAGTATCCAAATGGACAGTAAACAACTTGAAAGTATTAAGAATCTGATTGATTCAAGAATTGA
>JAOUOC010000110.1 GCA_029880585.1 Gammaproteobacteria bacterium | reverse complement strand
TTGGAATAGTATATTCAATCCCTGAGCGCTCCAGAATTTCAATATAAAAAGCAGCTTCCTTAAATCTTTTTGCTTCATCAGCCTCTTTAATTCTTTTTATATATGCCGCAATCATTTTCTTTTGACGTTCGGGGGCTGCCTGTTTAAGTTGTTCAGCCGCGTTTTTGATTTTACTTTCACGCTTGTTCTCACATTTAGCTTGCTGTTGTTCAAAGGGGGGTTGTTTTATGTCTGAAACTTCGTATTGAAATAGTGCTTCGGCAAATGTATGGCTGATAGCAATAAATTGCAGTGCTGAGATTAAAAATAGTATATTAAGTGTTTTCATTGTAATGACTTTACATTTTTTAGGTGCATAATTCTAATTCACGGTACTCGCTAATTAGCTTTATAAAAAGTTTAACAGATGTCCTGTGTTGATCTAGTGAAATATTAGATGGAAATTTTTCCCATTTTTCTTTTATCACTTTTTTACTGCACCAAACAGTTTGATCTGAACACAGATAATGTATCATTTTTTGATTCGGTTGTCTTTGGGAGATATCTCCACCAGCCCAGGCTGCCCTCTCTCGCAGCGCGATTCACCTTGTCCTGTCGATATGACATAGTGTTATGGATTCTGGCCGCCTGTAGAATGACGTGTAGGGGCGCACCCATGTGCGCCCGTTGATACATTATTTCTCGTTCCCATGCTCCTGCGTGGGAATGCATACCGATTGGAATAAATATGTGGATTTAAAAGGTGGGAAACGCAATCTATCCCGCCCTACAGGAGAATGATTGGATATTGAGAAAGTAGGATGTGGTGAGGAACGAACCGCATCACTAACTTAAATCGTAAAATAATGTCTATTAAATTGACCACTGATCATTTCTAAAAAATGTCCTCTATCGTTCCAGTCACTTAAAACCAAACGATTATGGTGAGAACCATTGATATTCAACTCATGTAAAAATGGTCTGTGGGTATGTCCGTGAATGAGGTAATCACATTGATTTGATTTAATAAAGTCTTCCACAGCACCCTGATTAACATCCATAATTTCATAGGACTTTTCTTTTTGTGCCGCTTTACTTTGTTGTCTTAAATCATTAACAATTTTTAATCTTTCTTCGATACTTTGAGATAGAAAAGCCTGTTGCCATTCTGAAGTTCTGACTTTGGCTCTAAAATCCTGATAGGGCTGATCATCAATGCAAAAACTATCACCATGCATAAAAGCGATTTGGTATTCATGCCAATTGATAGGGTGAGGCTCATCAACCAATTGTCCGCCGCATTGTTGGGCAAATTGCTCTCCGAGTAAAAAATCACGATTACCATGCATAAAAAAGAGCTCGCCATTTTTACTGTAATCTGCAAAAAGTTGAATGACTTTTGCGTTGAGTTCGGATTGATGATCATCACCAATCCAGACTTCAAACAAGTCACCCAATACAAACAGCTGATTGCTTGCCGGAGCGTAGGTTTTCATATAATGCTCAAACAAGGCAAACAGGTGAGGTTGATCTTCACTTAAATGCAGATCGGAAATGCAATGGATGACTGAGTTCATATTTCTTGTGCCAATTTATTCTGCAGTAACCTTAATAATTTCAACTGTTTCCAAAGGTACATCACTCATGCCTTTAACAAAGCCAGTATCAACGCCTTTGATTTGATTTACAACTGCCATGCCATCGATGACCTCACCAAATACAGCATAACCCCAACCCTGAACATTTTCTGCAGTAAAATCAAGAAAATCATTATCTTTGACATTGATAAAAAATTGACTGGTTGCAGAATGTGCATCCATGGTTCTGGCCATGGCTATAGTACCCGTTTTGTTAGAAAGACCATTGTTGGATTCACATTTGATAGGTGCATTAACGGCTTTCTGGTTCATATCCTTGTCAAAACCACCACCCTGAATCATGAAGTTTTCAATAACACGGTGAAAAATGGTGCCGTTGTAGTGTCCGCTTTCAACGTAAGATAAAAAGTTTTTGACTGTTGCAGGAGCCTTTTCAGAATTTAGTTTAACTTTAATTTCGCCGAGACTTGTTTCAATGGTGACTGTACTCATAATCAGATGGATGCCTTTCAGTTGTGTTGCTTAAATAAGATGAATGTTAATTTTAACCGATCCACGCCAGATTGCGAACACAAAGCACAGTGACACTGACAAAAATTAAGCAATTCCGGTCATAAAATAGATGTAACACGCCAATAAGTAGAGATAATTTAATATTTTACGGCTTTTTATAATGCGTTTGTGGGGCGAGGCTTTTATAATAGGCGGCTGTTATCGGGAAATTTTATCCATTTTTATAATCAAAAATAAAGTCGGTTCACGGAGCCATAAGCATGTTACAAATCTACAATAGTCTGACGCAAAAAAAGCAGCAATTTAAACCGATTGAACCGGGAAAAGTCGGCATGTATGTTTGTGGAATTACCATTTATGATTACAGTCATATTGGTCATGCCAGAACCTTTGTTTCTTTTGATGTGATAGCCAGATACCTGAGATTTGCCGGTTATGATCTGAATTACATTCGTAATATTACTGATATTGATGACAAGATCATCGCCAGAGCCAATGAAAATGGTGAATCAATAGATGATTTAACCGCTCGCTTTGAAAAGGTCATGCACGAAGATTTCGATGCGCTTGGGATGATTCGTCCAGACATTGAACCAAAAGCGACTCAAAGCATTGATGAAATTATCGACATCATCAACAAGCTGATTGAAAAAGGCTATGCCTATCAGGGAGACAATGGTGATGTCTATTACCATGTGCCCAAATTTAAAGACTATGGCAAATTAAGCAAGCAGAATCTTGAAGCATTACAGGCCGGTGAACGTGTTGATGTGGCGACTGACAAACAAAATAGTATGGATTTTGTATTGTGGAAAAAAGCCAAGGAAAATGAACCTTTTTGGGATTCTCCCTGGGGTAAGGGGCGTCCGGGTTGGCATATTGAATGTTCTGCCATGTCTAAAAAGTGTCTGGGTGAAACCTTTGATATTCACGGCGGTGGTTCAGACTTGCAGTTCCCTCATCATGAAAATGAAATAGCTCAGTCTGAGGCGGCTAATGGTTGCGGATTTGCCAATTTGTGGATTCATACGGGTATGGTTCAGGTTGATAAGGAGAAAATGTCAAAATCCTTAAATAACTTTTTTACTATTCGCGATGTTTTACAGTCCTACCGCGCTGAATCCGTCAGGTTTTTTATGTTGTCCAGTCACTACAGAAGCCAACTGAATTACAGTGAAGATGGACTACAGTCTGCCGATGCTGCTTTGGAAAGGCTTTATTTTGCGTTGAGAAGTTTTGAAATTTCTGAACTTAATCAATCAGAAATAGACCAAACTTATATAGAGCGGTTTAAAAAAGTTATGGATGATGATTTTAATACCCCGGAAGCAATTGCTGTGTTGTTTGAGCTGGCCAGAGAAATTAATCGCAATAAGGATTCAGAGCCTGAAAAGGCAGAAATGTTGGCAGCAACATTGATTTATCTCGGCGATGTTTTGGGTGTTTTACAACAATCTCCGGAAGCTTTTCTGAAATCTTCAGCCAATCAGTCTGAAGATGATGAAAATGAGATCGACTCTTTAATCCTGGCGAGAAATCAGGCCAGAGCTGATAAGGATTGGTCAAAAGCCGATGAAATCCGGGATAAACTCACTGAAATAGGGGTTGTGCTAGAGGATAAGGATGGCAAAACCAGTTGGCGGAGAGTGTGATTTCTTCAGATCTAATACTTAAAATGAGATAGGTTTCTTATTTAAAGTGTTTCCGTTATTATTTTTCATAAGGTCATACCAGATAGGGTAGCTATTCGAGCGATAATATATATATGTTTTGCCTGTTTGTTGTTGATAAATTTGCAGGTTAATATTTAGATTATTTTCAAGGTTAAATTAAATGATGCGTAAAGAATCCTTTTCAAAAGATGAACTGATAGCCTGCGGTAAAGGTGAGTTGGTTAATTCATTGGGTGAAGGCGATAAAATAGCCAGATTACCTCTTCCCGATATGTTGATGATGGATAGAATTGTCAGCATCTCCGAAGACGGAGGTGAATACGGTAAGGGGCAAGTAGTCGCTGAGCTGGATATCAAGCCTGATTTGTGGTTTTTCAATTGTCATTTTGAAAATGACCCGGTTATGCCTGGTTGTTTGGGGTTGGATGCGCTTTGGCAACTGAGCGGATTTTTCTTGTCGTGGTTAGGAAATCCGGGTAAAGGAAGAGCTTTGGGCGCAGGCGAAATAAAATTTGTTGGTCAAGTGTTGCCTACAGCAAAACTGGTCAAGTATGTGGTTGATGTTAAAAGAGTTTTGAAAAAAGGTTTATCCCTGATAATCGCCGATGCCAAAATGCTGGTTGATGATAGAGAAATATATTCTGCCAAAAATTTAAGGGTTGGTTTGTTTGAGTCTACTTCTGATTTCTAGTTGAAAAGAAGCACGCCGTCCAAATATTATTAAATAAATCCAGATGGATTTCATAATTCAAAATAGAAAAGAGGTAATCAAATGAGACGAGTCGTAGTCACAGGTATGGGAATTGTGTCTTGCCTGGGCAATGATGTAAGTGAAGTAACTCAATCGTTGAAAGAAGGCCGTTCTGGCATCCGCTTTATGGAAAACTACCATGAACTGGGGTTGAGAAGTCAGGTTGCTGGCAGACCGGATATAGACGTCAGTGAATTTATTGACCGTAAGGTATTGCGCTTTATGGGTGAAGCTGCGGCTTATGCTTACATTTCCATGGCTCAGGCAATTGAAGACGCTGGTCTTACAGAAGACTTAGTCTCTAATCCAAGAACTGGAATTATTACCGGTTCAGGTGGCGGTTCGCAAGGTACGCAAGTTGAGGCCGTTGATACTTTCAAAGAAAAAGGTGTCAAGCGTGTTGGTCCATATGCAGTTCCAAAAACCATGGCCAGTACCACTTCAGCCTGTCTGGCAACACCCTACAAAATTAAAGGTGTTAACTACACCATCTCGTCTGCTTGTGCGACTAGTGCCCATTGTATTGGAAATGCCTATGAGCAAATTCAATTAGGCAAACAGGATATTGTTTTTGCTGGCGGCGGTGAAGAAGAAGACTGGCGTTTGACCTTATTGTTTGATGCTATGGGCGCATTGTCATCCAAATATAATGATACCCCTGAAACAGCATCAAGACCCTATGATGAAACCCGTGATGGTTTTGTTATCTCTTCAGGTGGCGGGATTCTGGTTCTTGAAGAACTTGAACATGCAAAAGCCAGAGGCGCAAAAATTTATGCTGAAGTAGTTGGTTATGGTGCTACTTCTGATGGCTATGATATGGTTGCTCCATCCGGTGAAGGCGCTGAGCGTTGTATGAAGCTTGCATTAGGAACAGTTGAAGGTGATATTGATTATATCAATACCCATGGAACCAGTACACCAGTGGGCGATACTGCTGAACTTTCAGCCATTAAAAAAGTATTTGGTGATAATGTGCCTTCTTTAGGTTCAACCAAATCTCTGGCTGGTCACTCGTTAGGTGCAACGGGTGTACATGAAGCAATTTACAGTTTGATCATGATGGACAAAGGCTTTATTGCCGGTTCTATTAATGTGAACCAACTTGATCCTCAAGCTGAAGGAATGCCTATAGTTACCAAGACAAAAGATGCTCAAATTGATCGCGTCTTATCAAACAGTTTTGGTTTTGGTGGCACAAATGCCTCATTAGTATTTGAAAAATATAAATAATTATGCACAATGGTCGGACAAGGTTTGTTTTGTTCGATCATTTGTTTCAAAAAATTGTAATAAAAATATATAAAATATTAAAACAACATACCTTGCGGGAACTAAGGAAGTTGCAGTAATTATTAACTAGTTCATTTGTGGGGAATACTTATTTGAGGTAGTTGCGCAGTTTTGAAACAAATTATTTGTTTTCTGTTTATTACTTTTTTTTCATTAAAGCCATTTGCTCAGGATGAGGTGTACAATCTTGAAAGTGGAGAGGGTGGTTTTGTGCCTCTTGCTTACATTCAAGTCCTTTCGGAAGAGCACATGCATCTTCCTAATCAGCATATTCTTTCTGGCGAATCTTTGCAGTGGAATTCCTTTCAAGATAGCTTTCCACCGGACAATCAAAAAGCTTACTGGTTTAAGTTGAATTTATACAATCCTGAGAATCATTCCAGATGGATTATTTCTCCAGGATATTGGTATGAAGCGCAAGTTTACTATAGAACCAACAGTCAGGCTTGGCATACCGTTGATACCAGTGTGTTTGTACCTCTTTCCAAACGTCAATATAAAAGTGGATTACCCTTTGCACTTATTACTGATGCTGGAGAATCTATAGAAGTGTTGGTTAAAGCCAAAGGATTTCGTTTTGGCCGTGAAGATGATGCGCAACAAATACAGATTTTCAAAGAAGAGCTTTATGCGGAAACACAAAGGCAAAAAGCACGGATCCAAAATGCATATCTGGGTTTTGCCATTGGAATTGGTGGTTTTCATTTAGTATTGCTTTTATGGTTTAGGGAAAAAACCTATTTTTGGCTGGTTATTTCGACAGCAGCAAGTCCCGTATTTTTTCAGTCTTTATCCGGATTTGGACTAACTCGTCTGTGGCCTGAAATGCCTGTGTGGAATGAATATTCACCACCTGTATTGGCGGCTGTGGTTGCTGCGCTGTATCTGCAATTTGGTGCCAGCTTCCTTAATATTGAAAAGCAGCTTCCCAAATTCAAAAACATAATAAATTTACTATTTTTCTTTATGTTGTTGTCTGTAGCAACCGTGCTTTATGAAGATCATAACATTGTCGGAATACAGTCTCTGATAACTGCTATTATTGCCATTATGTTGTTAGCGAGCTCCATTTATCTGGCAAAAAAAGGGATACGATATGCCTGGTTTTTCATAATCGGCAATGTCATGCTACTGATTGCAATGTTCTTGTGGCCGATGGTCGAATTAGGATTTTTCCCCAATTCAAAAGTCCTGCCATCGGTTATAGATTTGGCTCAGTTTTCTTCATCTTTACTGGGTGTCTGTCTGGCTTTGGGTATGGTTGAAAGGATGCAATCCATGCGGCAATCCATGTTACAACAGGCATTGGAAAATGAACGACAGCGTTCTGAGCAGGAAAGAAGAACCAAAGCATTAATTGAAGCGCAAAATATTGAATTGGAAAGTTCAAACAAAGCCTTGAAAGAGCTTGATATTCTTAAGGATGACTTTTTAGCAAGGACATCTCACGAACTCAATACTCCTCTAAGTGGCATTATAGGTTTGTCACAGATTTTACTTGATCAGAAAATTGATCTGACAGATAAGGAGAGAAAAGAATATCTGGAGTTGATTATCTCTCGCGGTGAACATCTTAAAGATTTGGTTGAGGAACTTCTGGAATTTGTTAAAACCCGCAAGGAAACAATAACACTTTATCCGGAAGTCTTTGACGTCAAGACGCATATTAACAAGTTGGCTTTAACTTTTGAAACTCAGGCGAAGGAAAAGGGACTGAAACTTATATACAGTAATATTGAGCATATTGAGTATCGAGCCGATCCAAGAAGATTCAGACAAATTTTGGCAATTCTGTTGGATAATGCCATCAAATATACTGACAGGGGTGAAGTGGAAATAACATCACAGATAACAGAAGAAAATATGTTGATCCACGTTAGGGATACGGGTGTTGGAATTAAAAAGTCTCAGCTTGAAGATATCTTTGAGCCATTTAGACAACTAAGGCAGAATAAAAAGACAAGGGAAGGAGCAGGCTTGGGATTATCAATTTGTCGACATTTGGTAGAGTTGCATGGGGGAGAATTGGCAATTGAATCAAAATATGGCAAGGGCTCTACTTTTACAATCGTATTACCCTTGCAGTCAAAATAACAATACCGTTTCTTCATTTTGACTCATGCTCTGGATAAGTGATAGCTGATACATTTAGTTGAGAACTATTCCTATTACAGTAGTGATGCTGTTATTAGTTGAATCTGGATGAGGGTATTTTTTGAGGATATAAATTGATTGAAATAATTATGTTATGGATGTCAAATAATGGTCTTTTTGTAGATAGAAATTGAATAACAATCCAGTCCGGTTACAATGTGTATATTCCAATCAATATAACGGTCAATAGTCCAATACCATACAAGACAAGATAGATAGCTGATAAAGAAATAGTTTTGGCAATCGTCATTCCCCAGCCCTGCTGATAAACTT
>JAOUOC010000109.1 GCA_029880585.1 Gammaproteobacteria bacterium | reverse complement strand
TGGCATCTGTCATCAAACACTGGAAGGACTACCTGATGCCCTGTCTATGGATGAAGTTGACTTTAATATAAAAGATGACTTATCCAAAATGTGTACCGGATGCCACCCCTGGATACCGCATCCAGGTGGAGGAATGAGTTTTTTAACTAAAGTAGACGATAATATTCAACATCTTAAAGCGTTACCCGACAATATCCGGAAGCGTTATGACAAAATGCAAAAATCCAGCCATATAATACTCCCTCTTGAAAAGGGAACTGGCAAGGTTTTTTGTGCAACATGTCATAACCCTCACCAGAAAGGGGTAATTAAAAATACCAAGGCAGCTGCAGGAGCGGAAAGTGAAAACAGACTACGCCAAAAAAACATATGTGGGCAGTGTCATAATGTTTAAATCAATATTAAACAAAATTAAAAGACCACTGCAAAACATTAAACGTCCATTGGGTTGGATTCAGTTCAATCTGATCTTTTTGATTGTTTTCAATGTGACGACAGTGCAAGCCAGCGAAAATGCGTCTTCCCCTTTTGAGGATGATGAAAGCTGTTTGACCTGCCACAAATATCCGCGCATGATGCGTGTAACCGACGAAGGTACGATCAGGTCATACTACATTATGCCTGATGTTTATGCCAATACGGTTCATCGTAATGTGCCATGCAGGGATTGTCACACCAACATTCAACAATTACCTCATGAACCAGTTGAAAAAGGAGTCAGTTGCGATACCCAATGTCACTCTATCAAGAATCCTGCAACTGGCAAGCCGTTCAGCCATAAAGTGATTGTTGATGCCTATAGCCAAAGTGTTCATGGTAGAGAAAAGGTTGAAACTGGAATTGAGTCAGACAAACCCTACTGCATTACCTGCCATAACAATCCGATTTATGATCCGATTGAGCAGGCACCTCCCGAGCACATTGTTTCCCGTTGTGTACTCTGTCATGAAGATGGAAATTTTGTTCAACAATGGTACAAACATACCAGTAGAAGAATTCGGGAAGTTAAAAACACTTCTGCGCAAATCGTTCAACTCTGTTCTGCTTGTCATGGCGATGAAAAACTGGTTACAAAACACATTGAACATGCTAAAAAAGAAGGTAGAGAACTTGGAGAAAAATTCGCAGTAGCTGTAGAATCCTACAATGACAGTTTCCACGGTAAATTGACCAATTACGGATTTGGTGAAACTGCCAATTGTCTCGACTGTCATGCCGAGCAGGAAAATTACTACAAAAGCGTTCATGAGATCAAACCCTCAAGAGATCCTGAATCTCCTGTCCATAAGGACAACAGAGTAGAAACTTGCCAACAATGCCACTCATTGGCAGATGAAAACTTTGCCAGTCTGGACCCTCACCCAACAACCAAAACTGAAACCGGTGTAGGTGTGTTCCGTAGTCTGGCTGAAAAAATTTACAACATGATGAGTGTTACTGTTATCTTTGGCTTGTTAGGCTTGGCGATTTTTGAAACTATTGGGCGTAGACGTGATGGTGTATCCTTCGTATTAAGAAAAAGCACCAGCTGGCGTCGTAAAAGTAAAAGAGGACGAGATCGTGTGTAATAAACAAATGATGACAAATTATCAAAACTGTATCTTTAATCTGATTGATGGGAGTCACACATGAAATTATCAGCAGAAGCCAAAAGCGTACTCCAATCGAGTCTGGCAAAAAATAAAATTGATGAGAATGAGCAAAAAGAGATTGAGGATTTGATTGACGGACTGCCGGATGATCGAGTTTTAATCTACAAAAATGTTGAATCGGATCCACTGGGGGATATTTACCGATATTCCATTCATATTCGCCTTCAGCACATGCTCACTTTTGTGACTTTTTTGACATTGGCATTTACTGGTCTTCCAATTCACTTTTTCAATGCCAGCTGGGCTGAACCCTTTAATTCAATATTGGGTGGTGTAGATGTAACGCGAGTGATCCACAGAACCATTGCGGTTGTGATGGTTTCTTCCATGTTGTATCACATACTAACACTGGTAGCCGGGACTATTAGCCGCATACTTAGTGGTACCTTTGATATCAGACGCACAATTATTCCGTTATGGAAGGATGCAAAAGATTTCAAAGATGATTTGCTGTACTTTGCCGGCAAGCGCTTGCAACGCCCGGAAATGGACAAGTTTATGTATAAACAAAAACTGCATTATTTTGCAGCGTCCTTTGGTAACACAGTAATGGTAATTTCCGGTAGTTCGTTTCTGTTTCCGGAGCTTTGGGCGAGTATTTTACCTGCATCTATCTCGTCAGAGTTTCAGGAATTAATGAGATTGTCACATCCACATGAAGCATTGCTGGCTCTGCTGGTGGTTGCCTTTTGGCATTGGTATAACGTTCATTTGGCACCAGGAAGATTCCCGATGCAGTGGACATTTTTAACCGGCAAAATTACTCGTGAACATCAAATTGAAGAACATTTCCTTGAATATATCCGTAATCTGGTTGAATTACCCGATGAAAGAAAAAAGTTGAAGGAAATGATGGAAAGTCGTGGATTATTTAACCAATCTGCAAACGCAGATCAAGGTTCATAGGGAGTGATAGCGTAATGATTAAACCAATGACCTTCTGGCAAAAAGTTATTGCTTACAGCTCTCTGGCTTTTGTCTTGATCTGTACGGTATTGGGTATATTGGCTATTTGGGTGATGCTATCCGAATAAAAAGGATTGCTGAACAGACTTGCTAACTGTATAAACTTAAAGAGGTTATCATGCATCTCGATAAAAATATTATTATCATCGCAGTGCTATTGTTCTTTGGTCTGGGCATCGCATTAATGGTGATTATGGACTACAAGGGGCGTCTTAAAAGTGAGACTCAATTTGGGATGTCATTCATTGGCAAGCGATTCAATCACCCGGTTGAAGCCTTTTTCATAGCGATTATCCTGCTGGGGATCATTGTTGCCCTGCTGGGATCTCTTGTTGTAACTTTGGGTGGACAATTCGGACTTTTTCAGGAAGAGGAACAGCCGGAGCTGTTACAATCTCTTAATGAAGAACGCGTTGTTGAAAAAATGCGCCATTTCCATAACAGTCCTGAAGTAATATCAGCGGATTCTGGTGAAAAGAATGTTTGTTTTTATTGTCATGGCGATTACCCTCACTCAAGAGAGCCTATGATAAGAACCATGATGAACATGCATACCCAGTTCACTGGCTGCTCAACCTGTCATACCAATCCTGAAAAATATGATGAAAGCAATTACCGTTTCGCATGGCTTAATTACTCAGGCATTGAAGTCAAAGGTGTTCCTTTTGGAACCGAGCTTAATCCAGCAACCGGACAATTGATTCAGACAGATGATTTCCATTCAAAAATAGTCATTTATTACAATGAAAATGGTCAGGAACAACTCATGGAACTGACTCAGGATAACCAACAAGTTCAGGAATTTATCCAAATTAGAGATCAACTCACTGAAAAAGACAGAGAATCTGTAAAGAAACGTTTTCACTCAACTATTGCTGAAAAGGGTCGTACTTGTAGCAAGTGCCACACATCAGAGGACAAGAGCTTTATTCCATTTGAACAATTGGGCTTTTCTCAGCATAGAATTGCAGAACTAACCAATTTGAATGTGGTAGGGTTAATTGAAAAATATGAAAGATTTTATATGCCTGACCTTTTGTTTTCCAATGATACTGAAAAGGATTCAGCAAAAGATGAAGCCGGAAAAAAATGAAAATATTTGAACGACAAGTGACAGTAGAGAAAAAATCTTATGGTAATCATAATATTTTTATCCGGTACTGTTGCAGCTTCATTTTTAGCTGGATGATTCATCTACCATTTGCTTCTGCAATGGAATCAAATGCGGTAAAACATATATATGATTTACCGGGTTCAAAAGATATTTCACTTAACTTGCCATCGGATATTGCCATCGCACCCGATGGTAGAATTTATGTAGTCGATGGTGGCCAACACCGTATCGTTATTTTCAAATCAAACGGAAAAGTCGATGAGATTATCGGTACTAAAGGCAGTGAAAAAGGACAGTTTTTGTATCCCATTGGTATTGCTATCGATAATGAAGGACAGGTGTATGTTGCTGATAGCGGTAACAACAGAATTCAGATTTTTGATGATGATGAAGATTTTGTTCGAGAGTTTATTGTTAAAGAAGGTGACCGAAAGATAAAACCCGTTGATATTGCTATTTCAAATGATCGTAAAACCCTTTATGTGACGGGCAATAATAATCATAAAGTTATGCTCTTTGACTCCCGAGGTAAATCACTTGGCCAATGGGGAAAACAGGGCAATAGCTCAGGTGAATTCAGATATCCTGCCACAATTGCTGTTGGCAAAGATAATAAGGTTTATGTTGTGGATGTACTGAATTCCCGTGTTCAGATTTTTGAACCTGATGGTAGCCTGCATATCACTGCTGGCGAATGGGGTGTTAAGCCTGGTCAACTATTCAGACCTAAAGGTGTTGCGCTTGATCAAAAAGATAATGTCTATATATCTGACAGTTATCTTGATGTCATACAAGTTTTTAACAACGAAACCAGATTTATTTATGTTTTGGGAGAAAATGGAAATCCTGCAAAATTTGTTGCCCCAACCGGAATAGCAATTGATAGTAAAAACAGAATTTATGTTACAGAGATGTTGGCGAATAAAATTTCTGTTTATCAAATCAAGTAGGTAAAAAATGAAAGCTGTGGCAAAACTGACAACTCTTGTTTCAATCTGTATAGGATTGTCCTCAGCCCTTTTGACTATTTCATCTGTCAAAGCCGCCCGTCAGGTTGAATCTCAACGGGAATGCGCCACCTGCCATATAATGTGGCTTAATGAATTTAAACAGAATACCGAAACCCTGATCCCCTATGAACCTTTACCTGTTACCAGTTCAGGGAAACAGGACGTTGCCAGCACTGAGCGTATGTGTTTCTCATGTCATGACGGCTTTGTACTGGATTCCCGCTTTATGTGGGAAAATGATGGTTATAGTCACCCTGTTGGCGTTGAGCCCTCAAAAAATGTAGTTTTCCCCACTCCCAATGATAAAAACATTTTCCCGTTAAATAATGATGGAAAAGTCTATTGTGGAACCTGTCATACCGCTCATAGTGTTGACTGGAAAGCAAAAGATGCGCCCATTTTTATGCGAAGTAAAAACATCGATTCCAGTTTGTGTTCATCATGTCATGTCAGCAAAGACCGAAACAACAAAACTGGCAATCATCCTGTTTTGAAAAAACTCAAACATACACCTCAGGACATTCTCAATGCGGGTGGAAAGCTGGGTTCAAACAATCAGGTGATTTGCGAATCCTGTCATATTCCTCACGGTGGAAAAGAAGATAAGTTATTGGTGCAACCACTTGACGAATCACAACTTTGCCAATCCTGCCATGAGGATAAAAGCTCTATACTTTCCAGCAAGCATGATATGACGCTGTTGTCCGATCAAGAGAAAAAGGTATTGGGCAACAAATACACCTCAAAAGGCCCTTGTGGAGCCTGTCATGTGGCTCATAACGCGTCAAATGGTTCTCTGTTTGCTCATTGGGCCAAACCGGGTATTGATGCCAATTCGGCCAAATGTTTAACCTGTCATACAGAAGGTCATGTTGCCAATGACAAGTTAACCGGAAACCATAGTCATCCTGTTAATGTCTCGGTCAATGATCTGGGTATTGATGCGAAGGGTAAGGTTTGGAAAACAGATGATGAATCCAATAACAATCTGAAAGCCTTACCTTTATTTAACCAATTTGGTGAACCTGCTTTTGCCAATGGTAAAGTTGCCTGTGCAACCTGTCATGACCCACATAAATGGTCTGTCAAAGAAACAAACAAGAAGACAAGCGCTAAAAAGCTGGTTGGAAATGGTGACAGCAGTTTTTTAAGAATACCTCAGGAAAACCAAAGTAAACTTTGTCTCAATTGCCATGTTGATAAAGAATCGATAACTGAAACTACACATAATGTTAAACCAGAAAGTAGTGATGTTAAAAAAGGCGATGCAGGAATTTGTAAAAACTGCCATCTGGTTCATAACGCCAAAGGCGCAGGATTACGAAAACCTGACCTTGGTAAACATAAATCTGCACAAGCTGGCAAAACAACTTCTTACTTTGAAAGCTGGTGTCTGGATTGTCATAAGGAAGATGGCGTTGCCGAGAAGAAAGCATTAAAAGGCCATAATCACCCTGTTTCTGTCAAACCGAATATATCAGATGCTAAAACTGGCGTATTGCCACTATTCACGACAGAAGGTGTCCGAGATCATGAAGGTCTGGTAGATTGCGCCAGTTGCCATAATCCCCATCAATGGTCGCCAGAAAAATCCAAAAACAAAAATACCAAATCTAAAGAAGGTGATCCTGGCAATAGTTTCCTGCGCTTAACAGCCAATCAGGATTCCGTATTATGTGTTACCTGTCACCAATCCAATGCATTGGTCTTTGGTACTGACCATGATATGCGCGTTACTGCCCCGAAAGCCACGACCGCCTCAGGTTATACAGTTAAACAGTCTGGTGTCTGTGGTCAGTGCCATGCTGTACATAACAACTTACCTGAGAGCGGTTTGTGGTCACTTACTCCTGGAGAAGGCTCCGACAATAAAGAGAAACAATGTAGAAGTTGTCATCAGGTGAACGGTGTGGCCGATGCCAAAGTTCCGTTAGCCTTTAATCACCCCTCTGATGTGATGGTATGGGCAGGTGAAAACAGAGTTTTAAATACTAAAAAGGAACCACCTTTTACACCTGTCTTTGATGAAGTAGGACACAACCCACATGCCGGCATTATCAGCTGTCCTACCTGCCACAATCCTCATCAATGGGATTCAACAAAAAACACCAAAGGTAATGGCAAAAATCTGGAAGGCAATGTATTTAACAGCTTCCTGAGAAACAAGAATACGCAAAATATTATCTGCGCTGATTGCCACGGCAAAGATTCTTTATTCCGCTACAAATATTTCCATCATCCAAAATCTAGAGAAAAACATCCTCTTTATCATTAATTTAACCTCAATTTGAGATAATTTATATTTCATTTTCTTTTAAAAAAAAGGGCTTGATAATATTTTTTATTTTTTGCTAAATAAATTAAAGTTATTAAGAAATGGAACGATAACCAAGTTGTAATACCAATTATTTCGTGACAAAAGCAAACCAGACGAAAGCCTGGGACGCAAAGTTACCTGCCTGTCGCTCTCGCAGAGCTATGGTAGAGGAACCGCCGGAGAAAATGTGATGCGTAGTTTTTTTAAATTGTTTGTAGTTTCGTCCCTAGTAGTATTCTTTTTTTCAACAGATGTCAAAGCAGGTAGTTTTCAGGACTTCATTCTTGCAGAAGAACAACCTGAAGTAGAATTGACAGTTCATATGCCTGACAAGAGTGTTTCTTCCAGTTGCATGCAGTGCCACAGTGGCAAGAAAGCCAGATCAATTAGCCTTAAACATGCACAAGCCAAAATGTCTTTTTCAGGTTTTGGTAATGGTGATCATCCTGTTGGCATGAACTATGATGAGTATGCCAGAAACAAGCCCAGACATTATGTACCTTCAAGCCGACTGGATTCCAGAATTGTTTTGGAAAATGGGCAGGTGACTTGTGTTTCTTGTCATCAAATCAAACCTGAGTTTAATAATCAGCATGCCAACAATTTACCATTAGGTACAGTGGAGTCTTGTGGTTCAACCAAAACCCTGACTACAGAATCCAATCAGACTGGACTTTGCATGTCTTGTCATTCGATTTGATGGATTAAATTATTGTGTAAAAAGGCGGGAACCGCTTCGATATCCCGCCTTACTTTTTTTGTAATGTAGTCTTGATGGGTTTTATGGAATCAAAGTCATGATTCGTATTTAAATCAATGTTATAAATCAGAAAAAACCATCGATGAATTGAAGCAAGCTATCGGCTCTATATCTTGATAAGGTTCAGGTGCCCAGCATGTTTTACGAAATTTCTCATAGATTTCTCTATAGGGCGTGGCATCAAGTTCACTCTCATCCATCATTATTTTGGAAAAGTCTTCTGATTTCAAAACCACATATAAATATTCAGCCTCACCTGACTGATCAAAAAATACAGAATCCCAGAAGTACCCTTTCTGCGCCATTTCATTTTTAGGGAATGAAATGTTCTTTTGCATATAATCAATTAGATCTTTCAATTTCCCTCTTGAGTCTGGGTTAAGTTTTATTTTTAATAGTTTTGATTGCATGGTAGTCCTTTTTC
>JAOUOC010000108.1 GCA_029880585.1 Gammaproteobacteria bacterium | reverse complement strand
ATCCAGCATTGCTTGTGCCAATGGATGTCCCGGGATCAAACGAATGTGAATTTCAATAAAGCGCTTTTCCTGTGGCGGGCTGGCAATTGAGAGCGGGATCTTTTTACCATCTGGCATGAGCAAATAAAGATATTGTCCACCTTTAAAATCAAAAATCGAACCGGATTCTGGCTGCAAACGAACCTGAAAAATCTGATCACTCAAGGGTGTAATTGAGTGCTTTTTTAGCGTTAACTGCATCATAAACCTAATTCAGACCAAATCTGGTCAATTTTTTGTTTGACCGAGTCGGTCATTTCAATCGCTTTCCCCCACTCCCTGTTTGTTTCGCCCTGCCATTTGTTGGTGGCATCAATCCCCATTTTAGAACCAAGTCCTGAAACAGGTGAGGCAAAATCTAGATAATCAATTGGCGTGTTTTCAATCATTACTGTATCACGTGCCGGATCAACTCTTGTGGTTAATGCCCAAATCACATCATCCCAATCTCTGGCATTGACATCATCGTCGGTCACTATCACAAATTTGGTGTACATAAACTGACGCAAGAAACTCCAGACCCCCATCATCACTCGCTTGGCATGACCAGGATATTGTTTCTTTATGGTCACTACTGCCATGCGATAGGAACAGCCTTCTGGTGGCAGGTAAAAATCTGTTATTTCAGGAAACTGTTTTTGCAACAAGGGAATAAACACTTCGTTCAATGCCACACCCAAAATAGCAGGTTCGTCCGGTGGACGACCTGTGTAGGTTGAATGATAAATCGGATCTTTGCGATGGGTAATTTTTTCAACGGTAAACACCGGAAAGGTTTCTACTTCATTATAATAACCTGTGTGATCACCATAAGGGCCTTCTTTGGCATATTCATCAGGATAAATAAAACCTTCTAGCACATATTCCGCGCTGGCGGGAACTTGTAATTCATTACTTAAACATTGGGTGACAACGGTCTTTTTACCACGAAGCAAACCGGCAAAGGCGTATTCTGAAAGCGAATCAGGTACTGGCGTCACTGCACCTAAAATGGTAGCTGGATCAGCGCCGAGCGCCACGCTGATAGGGAAAGGCTCTCCGGGGTGTTCTTTTTGCCAGGCTTTAAAATCCAGTGCACCACCACGATGGGATAACCAACGCATGATCAGCTTGTTCTTACCCAGTAATTGCTGACGATAAATACCTAAATTCTGTCTTTTCTTGTCAGGGCCTTTGGTGACGACCAACCCCCAGGTTATCAGTGGGCCAACATCTCCCGGCCAGCAGGTTTGAATGGGGATCTGATTTAAATCGACATCATCCTTTTCTATGACGACTGCCTGACAATCGGCTTTTTTAACAACCTTGGGATTCATATTCAGCACCTGTTTTAAAATGGGTGCTTTTTCCCAGGCATCTCTAAGTCCTGCTGGTGGTTCCGGCTCTTTTAAATAGGCTAATAATTTACCTACCTCTCTTAATTGATCGACCGACTGACAACCCATGGCCGCCGCAACACGTCGAGTGGAACCAAATAAATTGGTAAGAACAGGAACATCATGTCCTTTAGGATTTTCAAACAACAAGGCAGGACCATCAGCACGCAGCACGCGATCTGAAATTTCGGTCATTTCAAGATAGGGGTCAACTTCCTTTTGAATGCGCTTAAGATCGCCTTGTTCCTCAAGATACTGCAGGAATTCTCTTAAATCCTGATACTTGACGGACTGTGAAAGCATAATCTATTTTCGCTTCATTGATTCAAAGAACTGCTCGTTGGTTTTGGTTAATGCCAATTTATCGACCAAAAATTCCATCGCTTCAATTTCCTGCATGGGATGAATGATCTTTCTTAAAATCCACATTTTTTGCAATTCTTCTGGAGTGGTTAACAAATCTTCTTTTCTGGTACCTGAACGGTTGAAATTGATTGCAGGGAAAACTCGCTTTTCTGCAATCTTTCTGTCCAGATGCAATTCCAGATTTCCTGTTCCCTTAAATTCTTCGTAGATAACTTCGTCCATTTTTGAACCGGTATCTATCAATGCAGTTGCGATGATGGTCAGACTGCCACCTTCTTCAATATTTCTGGCTGCACCAAAAAATCTTTTTGGGCGTTGCAGGGCGTTAGCATCAACACCACCAGTTAATACTTTACCGGAAGCCGGAACAACTGTGTTGTAGGCTCTTGCCAAACGGGTAATCGAATCAAGCAAAATAACCACATCTTTTTTATGCTCAACCAGACGCTTGGCTTTTTCAATAACCATTTCAGCAACCTGAACGTGACGACTGGCAGGCTCATCAAAAGTTGACGCAACCACTTCACCTTTAACCGAACGTTGCATCTCTGTAACCTCTTCAGGTCTTTCATCAATCAACAGAACAATTAAAGTACACTCGGGCTGGTTGGCAGTAATCGATTGTGCGATATTCTGCATCATCATGGTCTTTCCAGCTTTTGGTGGAGAAACCACCAGTGCTCTTTGACCTTTACCAACAGGAGATGCTAAATCAATAACACGAGCGGTAATATCTTCACTTGAACCGTTCCCTCGCTCCATCACCATCCGTTCATCAGGATGTAAAGGCGTCAGATTTTCAAACAATATTTTATTTCTGGCGTTTTCCGGACTATCAAAATTAATAGTATCTATTTTCAATAGTGCAAAATATCGTTCGCCATTTTTAGGTGGTCTGATTTTGCCTGAAATTGTATCGCCAGTTCTAAGACTAAATCGTCTGATTTGACTAGGCGATACATAAATATCATCCGGGCCTGCCAGATAAGATGAACCGGCATTTCTCAAAAAGCCGAAGCCATCAGGTAAGATTTCAAGAACACCATCACCAAAAATATCTTCGCCGCTTTTGGCATGATTTTTTAGTAATGCAAAAATAATATCCTGTTTACGCATACGCGCGACATCATCCAAACCTGCCTCTTTGGCCATATCGCTTAAGGTTGCTACGGATAATTGTTTAACTTCTGTAAGATTCATAGAGTCACTTTGTTTTTCTGTCGATTAAGGTTGATGGTGTGTTGAATAGCACCTATGGAAAATTTGTTTTCGTCATGTAAAATCACGTTGTCAATTACACTAGCCTGTTTAACTTTACAATTAACATTAATATTTAGCATTAATCTAGTCTGTTAATCTTGAATTGTTTTAGACATCCCAACTATTTTTTTAGAAGCTAAATTTAAACTTCTGTTTATGGTATTCAACCCGTACAAAACTTGATTTAATATTGTTTGATTTAACATTAAATTAGCAACAAAGGCTGCAGGCATTAATTGAGTTGATATAAAAAAGGATTGTCTAAACTGCTGTCATTTATAAGGTCAGGAGACCTCGAAATGAATAATAGTCAAAAGTTAGCATTAAAACAAATAATTGTCCAATTTTTTACAGGGTAAAATATTAATTTCTGTATTTTTTATGTACTTTTTATCATTTATGTGCAAATCATAGAGTGCGAAAGCTATTCGCACTCTATCCACAGCTTAAATCAGATATAATCTTTGGCAATTCAAATTAAAGATTGCTATCAATAAATGCAGCCAATTGGGACTTACTTACCGCACCAACTTGCTGAGCTTCTACTGAACCATTTTTTACCAGCAACAAGGTTGGTATGCCACGCACGCCATACTGAGGTGCTGTTGCCTGATGCTCATCAATATTTAATTTGGCAATTTTAAGTTTGCCATCATATTCATCTGCCAGTTCATCCAAAATGGGAGCGATCATCTTGCAAGGACCACACCATTCTGCCCAAAAGTCAACCAACACAGGTTGTTCTGATTTCAAAACTTCTGATTCAAAACTATCATCTGTTAAATGGACAATTTTGTCACTCATATTCAATTTTCTCCTAAAAGGCTATACGCTCAACATACAGTTAATGCTATTATCAAACATTATTTTAACTGGATGCCTCTATTGTGTAGTCTGTCGTTCATTTTTTCAACCTTGCATTAAAAAAAAGCAGGGATTCAATAGGATTTTTTTATACCATGGTTGACCACTTATCAGATTTACCCTTTAAAAACATTGGCTTACATGAAAAACTTATAAACTCACTCAATGAGCTAGGTTTTGAGTTTGCTACCCCTATTCAGGCTCAAGTGCTGCCACTTTTACTGGATGGTAAAGATGTTGCCGGTCAGGCACAAACCGGAACCGGAAAAACCAATGCTTTCTTGTTGGCGGTGCTTAATGAAATGCTGCTGCTTCCTGAAGTCGAAGACAGGCGCAAAAATGAACCCCGCACCATTATTATTGCACCCACTCGTGAATTGGTTTTACAGATTTACGAAGATGCAAAAAAATTATCAACACACACTGATTTTAAACTCTGTGTGGCTTATGGAGGCGCAGATTACACAAAACAACAGACCGAAATTGCTAATGGCTGCGACATTCTGATTGGCACTCCAGGTCGTCTTATCGATTTTTTAAAACAAAATATTTACAACTTTTATGCTCTGGATTGTGTTGTACTGGATGAAGCTGACAGAATGTTTGATCTCGGATTTATTACTGATATTCGTTATTTGTTTCGAAAAATGCCGCCTTCAACTGAAAGACTCAATATGCTTTTTTCAGCGACACTTTCACATCGTGTAAGAGAACTGGCTTATGAACACATGAATGCACCAACTCATATTCAGGTTGAGGCTGATCAGGTGACAGCAGATAAAGTTACTCAAGCACTTTATTATCCTGCAAATAATGAAAAATTGCCTTTGCTGGTTGGTTTGTTGAAAAGAGATAATCCAAATAAGGCCATGATTTTTACCAATACCAAACGACAGGCAGAAGCAATTTATGCTTGCCTGCTCGGTAATGAGCTTGACGCAGGCCTTTTAACCGGCGATGTTCAGCAAAATAAAAGGATACGATTGCTCAATGATTTTAAATCTGCCAGTCTAAATATTTTGATTGCAACAGATGTTGCAGCTCGTGGTTTGCATATTGATGGTGTCACACACGTCTATAATTATGATTTACCTGATGATGCAGAAGATTATGTCCACCGTATTGGGCGAACCGCCAGAGCTGGTCAATCGGGTGATGCTATTTCCTTCGCCTGTGAGGACAATGCTTTTAATTTACCGGCAATAGAAAAATATATTGGCTTTGCGATTCCGGTTGCCGACATCAGTCCTGATTATTTGGTAGAATTGTTACCATCAGCCAAAATTGAAAAAGCAAGACCTGTCCGTAAAAAGCGCTCGTCTTCTCATCATAAAAGAAAATAATGTATTTATGAATAAAGAATTACCCATACAAATTTCTCAAACACTCGATGCAATTGGTTTGCGATGCCCTGAACCTGTAATGATGATCAGAAAATCGATTCGCCAACTTCAAACCGGTGATATCTTACTGGTTAAGGCAGATGACCCGGCCAGTAAACGTGATGTCATTTCTTTTTGTGAATTTATGGATCATCAATTGGTTAAAATCGAAACTGACAAAACTCCTTATCGATTCTGGATCAGAAAAGGAAACTAACGCCCATGGATCAGACCAACAACTCTGATCGCACAAGCAATTTGCTGAAGTCTATCAAGGATTTACCTTTCCCCCCTGTTGAAGAATGGAACCCTGATTACTGTGGTGAAATGGATTTATCGATCAAGTCAGATGGTTCATGGTGGCTCGAGGGCACACCCTTTGCACGGGTCAAAATGCAAAAGCTATTTGCCAGAATCATAAAAAAAGAAAATGATAAATTTTTTCTGGTAACACCCGTAGAAAAACTGGGCATTCAGATTGAATGGCAACCTTTTGTAATGACGGATTTTGAAGTAATTAAAAGAGATGACACCAATTGCTTCAGTTTTAAAGATAACCTTGATAATCAGGTTGTTATAACCGATCCCGATCAAATAAAATTATCATCGTTTCAAGGTCAATTGCTGCCTATCATTCATGTCAGAAGAAACCTGTATGCCAGTTTACATAGAAACTGTTATTATCATTTACTTGATGCGGCAGAAATAGTTTCAGAGCAGGACAAACTCACTGTATACATCCAATCCAATAATCATAAAATATGTATTGGTCACTCAGTTGTAGATTGATATTGGCTATTTAATGAAAATTACTTTTAAGAAAATTCCCAAACTGGCCATCAGTTTTTATCTGATTGGAATTGTCTGCTTGTGTAGTGCCATGCTTTTGTTTTACTATTTTCCTCAAGTTTTACCAACTGTTCACGTTCAACAATTATTTATTTTTGGAGCTATTGTTGTTGCGCTCGGATCAGTTGTTAACACCTTCTTCCAATTTAAATAATGATCATCATTTATAACGACAAGGATTAAATCATGCTGAGTGATACCGAAATTGTAAAAAATCATCAACCACAACCAATTAAAAATATTGCCAGTAAAATCGGCATTGATGATAAGTTTCTCATTCCGTATGGCGACCTGATGACCAAGGTTCATATTGATGCTCTTAAAACATCAAAAGATTTTGGTAAATTAATTCTTGTATCTGCTACCACACCAACGCCAGCTGGCGAAGGCAAAACCACAACAACCATCGGATTGGGCCAGGCTTTTACACAACAAGATGATTCAGTATGCTTGGCTTTGCGCGAACCTTCCCTTGGTCCATGTCTCGGTATGAAGGGCGGTGCGACTGGTGGTGGTTATTCACAAATAGTACCTGTTGATCGCATTAATTTGCATTTTACTGGCGATTTTCACGCTATCACATCTGCTAATAATTTAATTTCAGCTGCTATTGATAACCACATTTTTCATGGTAATACATTGCAAATTGATCATAGGCAAATTGTCTGGCGCCGCGTAATGGATATGAATGACCGAAGTCTGCGCCATATTGTATTAGGTCTTGGTGGTAAAATGCAGGGGATCCCCCGTGAAGGTGGTTTTGACATTACTGCAGCTTCAGAAGTTATGGCCATGCTATGTCTGGCAGAAAACTTTTCTGATCTGCGTAACCGCCTTGATCAAACGCTTCTTGGCTATACCTATGATAGTCGTCCTGTTTTTATTAAATCACTAAATATTACTGATGCTGTACTCGCCTTGCTTCGCGATGCTATTCACCCTAACCTTGTTCAGTCACTGGAAGGCACCCCTGTATTTGTTCATGGCGGACCTTTTGCCAACATAGCCCATGGTTGTAACAGTGTTTTGGCAACTCGAATGGCAATGAAACATGCAGATTGGGCAATCACTGAAGCCGGATTTGGTTTTGATTTGGGTGCCGAAAAGTTTTTCGACATTAAATGTCGTATGGCTGAAATTGATCCTGCCGCTGTTGTGTTAGTTACCACGGTTCGCGCGTTGAAAATGCATGGTGGAATGAGCAAAGAGCAATTAACGACTCCTGATGTAGATTATGTAAAGGCTGGTCTGGTTAATCTTGATAAACACATTGAAAGTGTTCAAATTTTTAACAAAACACCGGTCGTTGCTCTGAATCGTTTTGGTAATGATACCGATGAAGAAATCCAGATTATCAGACAACATGTGGAAGCCAAAAATATTGCTTTTGCTGAAAGTAATCATTTTTCTCAGGGTGGTAAAGGCGCTCTTGAGTTGGCCGACAAAGTTAAAATAGCCGCAGAAAACACCCAGAAATTTAAACCTCTATACCAACTTGAACAAAGTATTGTTGAAAAAATTCAGGCTGTTTGTATGCAGATGTATGGTGCTAAAGATGTCGCTTTTACCAAAGATGCCGAAAAAGATCTAAAACATATAGAAAGCCTTAAATTAACGCATTTACCAATCTGTATAGCAAAGGCGCCTAGCTCTTTATCCGATGATCCTTTACTCCATGGTCGCCCAAGAGATTTTCAAGTAACTGTGAGAAATATTCATATTAATTCCGGTGCAGGATTTTTGGTGGTACTGACTGGAAATATTATGAGGATGCCGGGATTACCCAAAGTGCCAGCCGCAGAAAAAGTGCAGGTTCTTGATGATGGTGAGATTATTGGTGTAGGTTGATTAACTAACAAAAGAATGAAGCAGTTTCAGTCCATACTCACTCATCACAGATTCTGGATGAAACTGGACACCCTCTAATGGCAGTGTTTTGTGTTTAACGCCCATAATATATTCAAACCCAGCTTCGTTTTCTGTCCAGGCAGTAATATCAAAACAGTCGGGAAGTGAATCTTTTTCGATAATAAGCGAATGGTAACGTGTCGCCCGAAACCCTTGTGGCAACTCTCGGAAAACGCCTTGATTTGTATGATGAATTGGGGAAG
>JAOUOC010000380.1 GCA_029880585.1 Gammaproteobacteria bacterium | reverse complement strand
ATAAAATACTCAATCTCTCTGGCAATATCTTTTGTGTCATTTTTTAATGTCAATTTAACATTCAACAGATAATTGTCTAACTGGCTTTTGGCACTGAACAATGCGGCAAACATAATCGGTAGCGTCATAGCCACCATCAAGATCATGAAGAGTTGTGTTCTTAAAGTAAAAGTTCTACTTTGAACCAGATGCAGTTTTTCAGAAACATTAAAAAACCAGTTGAGTGCAGATGCAATCAAGGTATAAAGAAAGCTGTTGATCAGAAATTTACCAACAAAATCAAAAGCGGTATTGGGAGCTGCATCAATTACCACATGGAGCAAAGCGATTGGAATGGTGATGATAAGCCAATAAACAGCGACAGCCAGTAATTCGTTCCACCCCTTACGATAGAGTATTCCGATAATGTAAGCCTCCGGAATAAACATCAAAAAGCCATAGAATTGTCCCCAGCTTGCAATCAGAGCAGCACTGCCTACAGCCGCAACAAATGCGCCAGCGACAGGACTGACCGTGAATGCCACCAACAAACTCATGGCTGGCCCAAATATCAGGGTCAATTCGTTGTATAAATAAATCGGATACAGATTGAGTAAAAAAGACACACAGGCACACAACAGAACAAAAGCTATCGCTCTGCTATGAAAATATTCCTTGTGTATCATCATGATTTAAGTCCCTAAAACATACTAGCAAGTATTATCAGCCATCCTTGTTTATCGCAAGCGGAGCGAATGACTGACAGGTTGGCATTATTTCAATTCTATTTATATTAACATGTTTTGGTAAACTGGCACTCCAGAAAATACTCTCCGCAATATCCTCTGCTTGTAGTGGCGACAGTCCCTGATAGATTGAATCAGCCTTTTGTTTATCGCCATGAAATCTGACAATAGAAAACTCGGTTTCTGCCAGTCCCGGCTCAATGTTGGTGACCCTGATCCCGGTTCCAGCCAAATCGGCGCGAAGGTTCAAGCTGAATTGTGCCACAAAGGCTTTGGTTGCACCGTAGGTATTGCCGCCAGGGTAAGGATAAGTTCCCGCAATTGAGCCCACATTAATAATATGTCCGTTCTTATTTTCCACCATCAAAGGCATGATAGCGCGTGACATCTTGATCAACCCCTTGATATTGGTGTCTATCATCACATCCCAATCATCAAGATTTGCCTTATCAGCTGAATCCAGTCCCAAAGCCAAACCGGCATTATTAACCAACACATCAGGTTGAATATTCTGACTGGTTAGATATTTAACAAACTCATCTATATTGTCTTGCTGGCAAACGTCAAACTCACGAATGGTAACGTTATCTTTGCCCAGATCATTTTGTAACTCTTCCAGTTTTTGTATTCTTCTGGCCAGCGCAATCACATGCCAGCCATTTTTAACAAATTTTTCAACACTGGCTTTACCAAAGCCTGAACTACTGCCAGTAATTATGGCAATCTTTTTATCTTTGTTCGACATGCTCTTCTCTTTAATAGAAACAACTATCAATGCTAATTTTGGATATTAGCTTTTTTCCTGTAAACTTGTTAATCATTTTGACTTAACAAGCATATATTTCAAATATGGCCACCTACGCCATCGGCGATATACAAGGTTGTTTTGCAACCTTTCAATTACTACTAAATAAGATTAACTTTAATCCTGAAAAGGATCAACTCTGGTTGGTAGGAGATTTAATTAATCGCGGTAAAAATAATTTTGAAACGTTACAGTTTGCCTATAATAATCGCGGCAGTATTCAACTGGTTTTAGGCAACCATGACTTGCATTTTTTGGCCGTTGCCACAGGAACTCGTTCTGCTCACAGAAAGGATACTTTTGCTGATATATTGCAATCCAGCAAGAAAAATCAATTTATAGACTACTTGCTACAACAACCCTTGATCTATTTTGAACCGTCACTTGATTTTGTGATGAGCCATGCGGGCCTATCACCTCAATGGTCGTTGGATACTGCTATTGCTTTGGCCAAAGAAGTGAGTGATTGCTTACAGTCTGATAACCGTCATGAAT
>JAOUOC010000381.1 GCA_029880585.1 Gammaproteobacteria bacterium | reverse complement strand
AAAAAATCTTCCGTTTGATACCGGTTTTTGCCAGTATTTTGGTTGCCAATTCTTCGACGGATCTTGAGGTGGTATTTAAGTGCGGAATTTTTTCCTTACGATACAAAGCTTCCACCTCTCTCACTTCAAACTGGCATTGTTTTAACGACGCATATCGTGAGTTGGCTTTTCTCTCGGTTCTGATTTCATGCAAACGGTTGGGGTTGATGGTTAAACCAAATATTTTGCTTTTGTATTTTTTTAAGTCAGCTGGCAAGGCCAGTTTTTCCATATCATCTTCGGTAAAGGGATAATTGGCAGCTTTGATGCCAAATTGCATGGCCATGTACAAGGAAGTCGGCGTTTTACCACAACGGGAAACACCCACCAACACCACATCAGCCGTATCATAATGTTTGGTGGTGATGCCATCATCATTGTTCAGGGCAAAGTTTACCGCATCAATACGGGAGTCGTAGGCATCTGCATTGCTCAATGAGTGGGTTTTACCAACGCGAAAATTGGAGCTGACCTGTAATTCTGTTTCTAACGGACCTATAAAGGTATCAAAAAAGTCGATGACCAGCGCGCCACTTTCTTGAATAATTTTTCGAATGGATGGGGTTACAATGGTTTCAAAAACAATAGGCTTTAATTCTTCCTGTCCATCCATAATGGTTTTACAGGCTTTAATGGCTTTGGCTTCAGTGTCAATAAAAGGCAAGGTGGTTTCTTCAAAATCCATATGATCAAACTGGGAAAGTAGTGATTGACCAAACATTTCAGCGGTAATTCCGGTTCTGTCAGAAACAAAGTAAACATGTCGTTTCATATTTTGTCACCATGCAGTAAAATAGAGCCAATTTTTTGACCAAGCTAAGTTAACAGTTAATGCGTCAGGTTTAAACATTTTTTCCAAATTTTTATCAAGAGGAGCAGGGTAGTGCAAAATTATGTGCTTTGGTACGATGGGCTAGGGATGAATGATGTCGATAAAGTCGGCGGTAAAAATGCTTCTCTGGGTGAAATGATCAGCAATTTAAGTAATATGGGAGTCAGTGTTCCCAATGGCTTTGCTACAACCGCTGATGCCTTTCGTGATTTTATGGCGCAAAGTGAATTGCACGATAAAGTTCAGGCCGAACTGGATAAACTGGATGTGGATGATGTTGATGCGCTTGCCAAAACCGGTAGCCAAATTCGTCAGTGGGTCATGGATACACCTTTCCAGCCAGAACTGGAGGATGCCATAGAACAAGCCTATAACCAACTCAAAGCCGATGCCAATGAAGAATTTGCTGTAGCGGTTCGCTCTTCGGCCACAGCTGAAGATCTGCCAGATGCCTCTTTTGCTGGCCAACAAGAAACCTTTTTAAATGTGCGTGGTTGGGAAAACGTCAAGCTGGCATTAAAAGAAGTGTTTGCTTCTTTATTTAATGACCGCGCTATTTCCTATCGCGTCCATCAAGGCTTTGCCCATGATGATGTGGCGTTAAGTGCAGGCATTCAAAAGATGGTACGCAGTGACATAGCGTCCAGTGGTGTCATGTTTACCATTGATACAGAATCCGGATTTGATGATGTGGTGTTTATCACTGGTGCTTACGGTTTGGGTGAAACAGTTGTACAAGGTGCGGTGAATCCTGATGAATTCTATGTCCACAAACCCACTTTGCAAAATAACAAACCCGCTATTGTCAGAAAAACCATTGGTGGCAAAGCGATTAAAATGATTTATACGGATGATACCGAGCATGGTAAATCAGTCGATACGGTTAATGTTGATATGCAAGAAAGACAACAGTTTTGCATTTCAGAAAGCGAAGTACAGGAATTGGCCAAACAGGCCATGATTATCGAAAAGCATTATCAACGCCCTATGGATATTGAATGGGCCAAAGATGGCGCTGATGGCAAATTGTATATCGTTCAGGCAAGACCGGAAACGGTCAGAAGTCGTGATGATGGGCGAGTGATTGAGCAATATGCATTGTCAGCTACTTCCGATATTTTGGTTCAGGGTCGCGCCATTGGCCAAAAAATTGG
>JAOUOC010000379.1 GCA_029880585.1 Gammaproteobacteria bacterium | reverse complement strand
GCACTCACTCAATCTGAAAAAATGCTCTCACTTGGCGGCCTTGCTGCTGGTATGGCACATGAAATTAATAATCCATTGGGAGCTATAGTACAAAGTACTCAGAACATTAAACGCAGGCTGTTTGGTGACTTGCCAAGAAATACTGATATCAGTCAATCACTTCAACTGGAAAAAGATAAACTTCATTCTTATCTGGAGCAGCAAAATATCAATGATTTTTTAGATGGTATATTGCTTTCAGGCGAGCGTGCTGCAAGTATAATTACCGATATGCTCAATTTTGCCAGACCTATTAAAGATCTTAAAACAGAACTTTCTGTCACTGAAGCATTAGACACAGCTATTCGTCTATCTGAAAAAGATTACAATCAGAAAAAACAATATGATTTTAGAAAAATTAAAATCAATAAAACCTATTCCCCCAACACACACAAAATTATGGCGCATAAAAATCAGCTTGAGCAGGTGTTTCTGAATTTACTGACTAATGCGGCACAGGCTCTGGGTCAAATCAGGGAAGAAAACTTTAAGCCGACCATTGATCTAATGGTTCATCAGGAAAGTAATGCTGTTCGAATTGATGTCATTGATAACGGTCCTGGTATGCCAGAAGCAACCAGAAAACGGGTTTTTGAACCATTTTTCACAACCAAGGATGAAAAAACCGGTACAGGATTAGGTTTATCCGTTTCCTATTTTATTGTTTGTGAACAATTGGGCGGCAAGATGAGTGTAGAATCAACACCAAACAAGGGAACGAAATTTATCATTCATTTACCGCTACCAGAAAAACATAGAAACGAAGATGACAAGCCTGGCAACCAGTTTGCCTTACCGATTTAATATGTTTTAAAATAGATGAAAAATAATATCAAGCCATTACGCGTTCATCTGGCTTGAAATGTCGATAAATATTTCTCGACATCAAGACAAGGATGCTGGCAAAAAAGATCAAAACCCATCCAGGCATACTAATGCCCCACATTGACCAGGCTATTTTGGCACACTCACCATCGCCGGCAAGAACAGTGGAAATTACTTCATTGATCGGTAACATTTCCATCAGAAAATCAAGCGATGCGCCACAAGCAGGCACCTGATCAGCTGGCAGGCTTTGAAGATACAAATGGCGGATGGAAACAATGCTACCAAGAGTTGCGGAGATAAATCCAAGTATGGAGTAACTTAAACTCCAGCCTGAACCAGGTTGTGGGTTATGTAAGGCTCTCAATAAAAACCAGATCCCCACAAACAGAACACCAATTCTTTGAAATACGCAAAGTGGGCAAGGCAAAAGATTTTCAACATATTGAAAATAGAAAGCCACTATCAACAGCTGATAGCAGATAAATGCCATAAGAAAATTAAAACCGCGAGATTCAAACATAAAATTGTCCTGCCAAAAATTTTGCCAAGAATAACAAATATTCTTTTTAATGGCATATTATTTTTGTATAAAGTTATGTTTCTTTGCTATAATTAGTTTTTGCTAATATACAATTTGTTGTTTCTGGCTGGTAGGACTCTGGTCGACGAAGAAAACAGAACATTATTTAGCGGAATTAAAAAAGCCTCTTAAAAGAGGCCGATAAAGTTTCCAGTCTGCAGGCCCAATCGCATGGTTGGGCTTCTTTTTTTGTAAAACTTTTATATCAAAAGAAGTCCGACCATGCAACATTTTTTTACATTTAGCCCTGAATAGCCCTGAAATTGCTACTTTTTCTTGTCATTTTGTGACAACGCAGCAGATAAAGCATCCGCAAAAGCCGAATTTTTTGGCTGTTCAACCTTTGGTTTAAACGGTTTTTTTGCTTTATTTTTGTTTACAGGTGTTTTGAATGTTTTCTGTTTAACTCCAGATGGTTTTGCTTCAACATCCATTCCAATCATAGATAAACTGATCCGTTTTCTTTCAATATCCACTTCAGTAACATGAACTGTCACTATGTCGCCAGTCTTTACCACTTGCCTCGGATCGCTAATAAAGTTTTGGCTCATCACGGAAATATGCACCAAACCATCCTGATGAA
>JAOUOC010000107.1 GCA_029880585.1 Gammaproteobacteria bacterium | reverse complement strand
CTGATTCCGGTACGACATTGATTTATTCAGAGCTGATTGAAAGACTGGATCAGCTATCACAAGATAGTAGCAATGATATTGTAATCCTCAATGCTGTTCGTGATTATGCGGAAAGTGTGGTGAAGGCTTAATTGTCTTACAAACAACAAGAATACAAATCATATGAAAAAACTTTTAATTGTTGGAACATTATTTCTTTTTGTCCAGACACATGCTTTTGCAAAGGTAACGAAAGTAGATGGTTCCTTTGAAATAAATAGCACCGAAATTTTCACCATTAATTCAGCTATCTTGGGGCGCAAATATGACATCTACATTAAAACGCCATTTGATTACGCTAATCAGGAAAATATTAATAAATCCTATCCAGTGCTTTATCTAAACGATGCCCCACATACTTTCAAGGTTGCTGCGGGCGTTACCCATTTTAAAAGTATGGATAAAGTTATTGTGGTAGCCATTTCATTTGCTCACGGAGAAAATGGGCAATTTAGTCGCGTTCGAGATCTTACGCCAGAAAAAGACAAAAGCTGGACAAAGTATGAAACAGGTGGCGCACCTCAATATTTAAAGTTCATAGAAGAAGAATTGTTCCCTTTTGTTGAAACCAGATACCGTACAAATACTAAACAAAGAATATTATCTGGTCATTCACTTGGCGGATCTTTTGGTGCATGGGTGTTGGTGACTAAACCCGAATTATTTTCAAGCTACATCTTAAGCAGCCCGTCACTGTGGTTTAAAGATGAGCTAATGTTTAATATTGAAGAACAATACACTAAAAAGAGAAAAGAACTGGCTGCAAATGTTTATGTCGCAACTGGTTCGCTAGAAACAGCTGAAAACGGAATGAAAACAGAAATGGTTAAAGGGCATCAAAAATTTGTTGCCCGTTTATTATCGCGAAATTATGCTGGGCTTCACCTGAAAGATGAAATTGTTGAGGGTACAGATCATTATTCAACTTTTCCAGTGGCTTTGGCTAAAGGACTTAGGTGGATTTTTCAAGAACGGTGGTCAATTTAAAATTATTGAGTCTTCTCGTTCCCATGCTCCTGCGTGGGAATGCATACCAATAGAAATAAAAAACTATTTCTTCTTCCTTTTATCTTTCACCAAATAGGTATTCCCGGCTCCTTTTTTTAACTCGAACAGGTCAATAGCTTTTATCAGGTCACTAAGTTTTGCAAAACCGTAGTTTCTTTGGTCGAATGAAGTCTGATTGGCAATATGCGAGCCTATAGGACTCAAGTTAGCCCAACCATCTTCATCTTCATTGGCTTCGACAGCTTGTCTTAAAAGATTGATTAAACGTGAATCGGATTTAAGGTTTGTTTTATTTTCTGGTTGCTTAGAATTTGAATCATCAAGATACAAAAATTTTGAACAAGCTTTTACAAAAGCATCGGGCGTTTTCCTTTCGCCAAATCCAATCACGACTTTGCCTTCAGATAATGTTCGAACCACCAAAGGTGTGAAATCACAATCAGAAGAAACAATACATATCACATCAACATTTTTGGTATAAATCACATCCATTACATCAATAACCATGGCAATATCAGAGGCATTTTTACCTTTGGTCATATCAAATTGTTGAAATGGTTGTATGGAATACTCATGTAAAATTTTTGCCCAGGGATTGAGTTTAGCACTTGTCCAGTTTCCGTAAGCCTTTCTGATATTAACGACTCCATATTTTGCCAATTCAGATAATATGTCTTCCATTTTTTTAGCTGGTGCATTATCTGCATCGATAAATACGGCTATTTGTTGTTTTTCCATGAAATTAGATCCCTGTTTATTATTAGAAAAGACATTCTATTTGGTTTTTTGGTATGGAAACAAGTAAAACGTTTTACTCTCTCCATTCTGAGTCAGTATGCATTCCCACGCAGGAGCATGGGAACGAGAAAAGTGACATCATCCTCAAATCCAGCTCCCCTCACCCCGCTCCTGATTTACAACGCTTCCCTAACCAACTCAACCATCTCGCCAATTTTACGAGGCTCCAACCAGCGAGTCACAATCATTAGATTATTTTTTTGATCCACCACAATAAAATTACCACCAAAACCAGCGGCATAAAAAATAGATTCATCATCTACCTGTTTCCATTTTCTATCACCACGATTTAGCCACCACATATAACCATAGCTTGGGTTGGGTTTGGAGGAAGAGGTTGCTTTTTTGATCCAGTCTTGAGATATAAGTTGCTTGTCTTTCCATTTGCCATTATTTAAAAACAGCAAACCGAATCTGGCTTGATCATAGGTTGAAACAAACACCCCACCACCTGAATGACCGCCGCCAGTGACTGACTTCATTTGCATACCATCAACAGTTACCCACGCATCCTTATATCCAAACCAGCGCCAGGTTGTTGAGGCATCGATCGGATCCATGATTTTCTCTTTTAAAACTTGAGGCAAAGGTTTACGCCAGACTTGCAAAAGCGAATAGGCCAATACATTAACTCTAACATCGTTATATTCCATTACAGTGCCCGGCTTGTTAAGTTTACGGTATTTCCAGTCATCCAGCCCACCAGTTTTAGGTGGCCTGTCAGCCCAATCCTTAATACCAAAAAGTTCACCTGACCAATCGGAAGATTGATTTAATAAATTATCCCAGGTGATTTGAGAATTATGTGCACCATTAAAAGTACCATCCCAAACATAATCACTAACCTTGTTATTTTCGCTTTGAATTAATCCGGCATCAAGCGCCAACCCCGCCATGGTGGATAAATAACTCTTGGTAACACTAAAGGTCATATCAACGCGATCAAGATCACCCCATTGAGCAGCGATGTAGCCATCCTTAATAATCAGGCCTGCAGGACCGCCGCGTTTTTTGGTAGGCCCTAAAACTTCATGGAAAGGCTCTGCTTTGAAACCGTCCAAAATGGCAATGCGTAAATCCCTGGAACCTGAATATTCATTTTCTTTCGCAAATTTCACCGCTTTTTGTAATTTGGATGAATCAAAACCTAACTGTTTAGCTGGCTTTGATTGCCAGTTATTTTTTTCAGGGAAATAGGATGTTTTGCCATTTACAGAAAAAGATAAAGAGACTAAAAATAATATACAATATCGAAACTGTTTCATAAGAATTCCTCGTTAAACAGTAATGGATTGAAAACAATAAAGATAAATATGTTATACCAGAATCATAGAAAGAGAGATATCAACTTTTTGTTTTAAATATCTTTATGGAAGTTTGATTGCAGTTTCCAGTGATCACCAGAATAATCACGGGTTAACTTGCTTCCCGTGTTCATCCAGAAATTATCACGATTAAATTGAAATTCAGGATAGTAATTGTTGGTAAGTTGAGTGAGTACAAATCCATTCATATTCATGTTTCTTTGCTTGCTGGTGGCTTCCAGTAAATATTCCTTGCCATCCTTCTTGACCACCACCCAGGCATGACCAATATCTTTAAATTTACCCAAAGCAACTCTGGCATCGTATCCAAGACCAATTAACCAATCAGCCAGAATCAGTGCGTGGTCTTCACAGTCACCTCGCGTGTACAGGTACGCCTGTCTGGAGTTTTGCCAAACTTCCTGCAAACCGGAATATTGAATATGGTCATATTCATAGCGTTTTCTTTTCGATAAAACATAAAAGGGAACCCAGGCCTGTTCGGTTTCAAAAGGAACAAAGCCCACCAGATAGCTGTTTACGAAGTGGTGCAACTTGTCCATACCTGTTTTGGAAATGGTGGCCTGATCAACACCTTCCCAGTTCCAGATATAGGAATGATGCTTACCAAATTTACTATATTTATTGATGTATTTTTGCAAAAGGTTGTCTGTAAAGGGAAGCGGACTATCGGGAACGGTGATAAAGCCTGATTGCTCTTTGCTGTCGTTCTGATAAATGGTTTGATTATCAAGTGAAAACTTCACCTGCATATCAATATCAAATTTTTTCTTTCGATAATCTTTGGGTTGTTCTTCATACTGGTTTTTCAACCAGTTATTATAGGTCTGTGGTCCAAGCAAGACCAAAAAGCAAACCAATAGAAAAAAATAAAACTTCAAGAAATTAACCTTTTAATCCAAAAGACACGATCAATGCGACAAACAATAAAATCATTGATGCAAACACTGATACCGCCATATTGCCTTTTTTAAGTTCTTCTTCGATATCAATGGATTTAAGTAGTTTTTTGTCGATAAGAATTAACCCGCCAACGCCAACAATCAAAGCAATAATGGTGTAAAGCAGATTAATACCCAAATTAAATAAGGTAGCAAAAAAGATTTCACCTTCCATAACTTCTCCCAAAAAATTTTAAATTTTAATTTTGCCTAAAAGACCTTCCAGCAATTTATCTTTATCTTTCAACTGAGCCTGATAACTATCCAGCTTTTGCTCAAAATTGTTTAATTGTTCGAGATTACCAATTTTTTGCTCAATCATCTGTTTTAGTTGCAGTTTTATTTGCTCAGATTTCTGTTTTATTTTATCACCTATGGCCTGTTTGAAAAGCTTTTCTATATCTGATTTAACACTCACCTTCGGACTACTTATCTTTCCACTGGCTTTGAGGGTAAACTTGATTTGATTTTGCTGATTAATTTTATTAACAAGTGCTATTTGCCAATCCGGCAGCTTTTCAGGCGCTGTTAAAACAGGTTTCTGAATAAACAGATCAGCCATTAGGTCAATTTTTTCCAGAGTTAATGTTCCCTTTAAATCAGCCATAAAAATGCCAGAAGTCAGTTGCCATTGTCCTTCCTTGCTTTTTAGAAAAGCCATATTGCTGACTGGCCATTGGTCAATGTTCGCCTTGAGATCTGTCATCATCTCATTTTTATTTTTCCAGGCTGAATTAATCTGAAAAGACGCTTTTTTTGATCCATCCATTTTAAAATTAATTTTGGCTGGTTTGCCAGTGAGCCAGGGAAGATAACCAATATCAAAACCTTCTCCGGACAGATCAGTATTAACGCCTTGCTCATTCGATTCGGATCCACTAATCAGCATCGAACGGATCAAAAAGTCAGCACCAGTATGCTTATCGCCAAATCTGACTGGTTGTCCAATTTCCAGAGTTTCTTCAGGTTCTTCTTCCGATGTTGTTTGTGAATCCGAGGGTTTAAATTGTTTGGCATATTCCAGGCCTTGCATGACCCATTGTGTATATTGAGGCCCAATATATTGATCGACCATTCCTTCTACGCCATTACTCAAACCAATTTCACTCATCAAATGTTCAAGATCGTCACTTGGCCCTTGTTTTACGCCCTCATACAATGATTTTAGGTTTGCCTTGTCCTGCTTGAGTTTGGATGATAAACCTGATATTCGGTTTTTTTCTTCCTTCACATTACGGTTAAGTTGTTTCCAGTCTTTTTTATCCTTGATTAGATTTAACTTGTCCTGCTTCAATCTATCCGAAAGCCTATTATATTCTGCTTGTAATGCGTCAATTCTGTCCTGACTGGACTGCTTATCCAAATCTGTATTCCATTGCTGTTCAACATTTTGCTGTGTCTGTTTAAAAGTTTCTATTCTTTTGCTGGTTTCCAGATCAGCATTTTCAACCATAGTCTTGATATCTTCCTTTGATATTTCAGGTACAGACATTTCAACTACCTTACTGGCAACTTGCTCGGTAAGTCTTCCTTCTTCCAGCTCACCACTCGTTTTCCTTTCAGTGCCAGTTTTAATCCCCACCAGATTTAAATCTTCAATTACTACTTTTTTCCAGAGTAAGGATTCAAAATCCAATGCAACCTTGACCTGTTCAACATCAAACAGATTTTTCATTGGCTCATCCGGATTAGCACCAGTTAATCCATTTAAGGTCAACCCGATTGGGCTTAATGTCAGATCAATCCGTTTAACTTCAACCTTTGCACCAAGCACTTCAGAGCCAAGACCTTCTATGCTGGATTTAACCAGAACAGGTATATAAAAATAGCTGCCCAAAGCAATTAAACAGGTAATGCCAAAAAAGGTTAACAGTCCCCACCATCTGAATATTTTCATATCATTCTCTCCCTGTTAACCTGAAAAACGTTGATAGGCTTGCCAAACTTTACTGGCCTTGATAAAACGAATAATTTGGTACTGGTCGATTTTGTCTTTCCATTTGTTTCGATAATTATTCACCAACCATTTAAAGAAAGGGTAGCCAAGAATCGCAACCGGCAGAGCAATGAGAAGTGAACCCAGAACAACAGGATAATAAAAGTTGCTCCAGCGACCGATGATATTGTTGTAAAAAGATTCAAAAGCTAACTTTAAGTCGGGCTGAGTCAGAATGCTGTAACCAATGTTGTGGTAAACAGGCTCTAACAATAAGGAAAATGTTGCAAATAATGGCCAAGCCAAAATGAACAGAGTTAAATTAACCCGAAAAAATAAAACACAAAACAGGACTAATAAATTGTGCAATGACATTAACGGCGTCAGACCGAGAATTGCAGCAAAGGAAATTGCAGCTGCCAGTTGAGCAGGAGATTGCTCAGAGTTCAAAGCCTTGATAACTTTTGTGAAAGGTGCCAACATAAAAAATCCTTTTGATGCTTATTTTTAAAATATCTCAATTATTTAAGGGTATTGAGCTTGAATTGTTCAAACTACCCAATGATAATCGGTTCTTGGACTCAAAAATAACGCAAGAACAATCCAGATGCAAAACTTTATTATAGAATTTAAGCAGGCGTTCACACCAGAACAATGCCAATCATTGATCAACAAATTTAATCAAAGCACTCAAAAGCAACCGGGAAGAACTGGTGCGGGTGTTGATCTGCAAAAGAAAGACAGTACCGACCTCTATATTTCCAAAATGAAAGATTGGCAAAATGAATGCCAGAATATTAATCAAATGATCATCAAGGCCACTGCGCAATACGCCAGAATCTATCCCTTTATTTTGACGGGCGCTATATCTCCCTCGATAATGGATCCCCAAACCAATCAGATTAGAACCATCACTCATGAGGATATTGGAAAATTAAATGAGCAACAACTGGAAGGACTGGTGCAATCCATGTATGAAGTTGATGACATTAACTTACAACATTACAAACAACAAAAAGGTGGTTATCACCATTGGCATTCAGAACATTATCCCCATCCCAATGATTCGCAGCAGCGTTCTTTAAGACGGGTGTTACTGTGGTTGATTTACTTAAATGACATTAAGGAAGGTGGCGAAACCGAGTTCTTTTTTCAACAGGCCAAGGTTAAGCCGACTCAAGGCAGTCTGGTGTTAGCACCCTGTGGATTTACCCATACCCATCGTGGTTGTGTTCCTGTTTCCAGTGATAAATATGTTTTGGCATCATGGGTGATGTACAAGCATGCCAGGAAGTTGTATCAGAAGCAAAGTTTATCAGGGTTTTAAATATATGTTAGGTGTATGAATATTCATAAAAGTATCCGGACTAGTTAGTGGCGTAAAGCCAAACTTGCGATACAACCCATGCGCATCCCTTGTTGCTAAAACAATTCGTCGAAGCCTCTGTAGATTTGAGTCTTCTAGAATTTCTACCATCAACCATTTGCTTAAACCTTTACCTCGATGTTCTTCAAGAATAAATACATCAGCCAAATAAGCAAATGTTGCTTTATCAGTTATTACTCGCGCAAAACCAACTTGTTCACCCGAAGATAAAAAAACACCAAAACATAATGAATTTTCAACAGATCGCTTTAATGTTTCAAATGGAATGCCTTTTGCCCAATATGAACGGGAAATATATTCATGTATCACGACTAAATCCATATCTTCAATATTAGAGCTTATTATATATCCTTCAATCACGATTAAACCTCTTTATATCTCTATTGCCAATCACACAGCATCCAGCTTGGCATAGGCCAACATCAAACGTTTGGATTCACCGCTTTCAAAGTTGATATGAGCGACAGTTTTGTCTCCTGAACCTTCAAAGTTCAATATCACCCCATAACCAAATTTGGCATGACTCACTCTTTGCCCGAGTTTCAATCCCCATTCATTTTGATTACTCGGCGCAAAGTCAAAATTAGCAGAAGTGGGTTTATTGAGTTGTGTATTAATTCGAACAGACTGTTTTAATTGCTCGGGAATTTCTTTAACAAAGCGGGAAACCACAGGATAAGTCTCTTTGCCCCACAAGCGTCTTTTTTCTGCATAAAGCAGGTAAAGTTTTTTCATGGCGCGCGTGACACCAACATAGGCAAGCCGTCTTTCTTCTTCGAGTTTGTCAGGTTCATCCATCGACATCATATGCGGGAACAGTTTTTCTTCCATACCGGCAATAAACACCAAAGGAAATTCCAGACCTT
>JAOUOC010000378.1 GCA_029880585.1 Gammaproteobacteria bacterium | reverse complement strand
CTTACCCAGAAAGCGTGCGGCTTCTTTTTCAGAACTCAATGTACCGTAATAATTTTTATAGTTCGAGACACAGTATACTCCGAAATAGTCATTAGGTAATGGCTGATTTTTCGCCAAAGCAAAAAAAGGAAACAAAGATAATAAAAATATTAGTACTCTCAAATGTTTGGCCTCATAACGATTATTATATGCACGCTGCGCATATAATTATCCTTTTTATTTCTAGGGTTATTAACCCTTTTTCTTTAGATTTCAGCACTCTACAACACTTTTCGTTTTTTGACAATGGGGAGAAATATGCACTCAAGTGATGTATCTCTTTTTACCTGACTTGATAATTAACCCTCTCTCTAACTCTCTCCCATTACATTGCTAGAGAGGATTTTTTGCCAGAATGACGGAGAAGGGGTAACTGATTTCACGAGATATCTCCACTTCGGTCGATATGACAAGATGCCAGAATGACGATGTAGGAGCGTACCCATGTGTGCATCCACTGGGATATTAAAAAAGGCAGACCCATGGGTCTGCCTCTAACTCTCTAACACTAAACCTTCTGATTAGTTATCTTTTCGCTTTAAAAGCATCATTAATTAACTGATTAACATAATCACGATGTACTTTGGTAGCAGTTGAATTAAACATCTTGGCTTTGTAAGTTTTATTGATTTGATTTAACTGATACATTGCCGCTGCTTTAGATAAATGATCGTAAGGCGATGCTTTTTTCAAGCCACTGATTCCAATCAGCTGATTGACATATTCAATCTGCAAATTTTGACGTTGAGTAGTAACGTCTGCATGTTTATCAGCAGCAAATATACTATTGGTTAAATCAGTCATAAAATCATTTAAATGGTATTTATTGCCATATAAAGCAGAATCTGTCATTCGCTTTAACAGATTTTTATGTAACAAATGAGAAAGTACATTTTTTTGAGTATTCAGGATCATGTCATGTAACTTGGGATCTTCATTTTTGCCCATGTTATTAAAACCACGACGTTGAACCTGAAGGTAATTATAATAAGGTGCTGCTTCTTCAAGTACATCAGGAGCAAATAGATAATCAGAAATCAATTTTATTGCTCGCTTTTGGTCTGCCAAATCAACAGGCGTAAAGGGCTGAGTTGCACCCTCTTGACCTACCACAGCTCTGTCTATATAAATACCTGATATGTAACGTGACGCAACGTTATTTGCATAGAAGTATTCAAAGAAGAGTGCATTAAATCCTACCACCATTTTATGGTAAGACTCACCGTCATGGGTCATGCGGGATTTCAGATTCTTGAAGGTTTCTTTAATCAATTTAATTCGACCTTCACTATAAGCAATTGCATCCGAAGACATATCAAAAATCATTACTCGCGGATCAATATGTCGACCAGGCGCTCTCATATCGTCTGCATCATTACCAAAGGCCAAAGCTGGTTCAGTTGAACGGCTAAGGATTTTTGATAATCTCGCTTCTTCTGCTTCAGCATCATCTAATGCTGTTGAATACCCATATTCGATAGCCCAGTCATCATAATCTCCTGGTCGAGAAGCAGCATAATCACCCTGAGTGACTCCTGGAGGTGCCAGATTAAGAGTTGGATAATCCATAACAGAACCGATAATACTACCTTTGGTTAATTCCGAATTATGAATATCTGTAGCACTGAATTGTTGTGACGCTTTCATATTATGATTTAATCCTAACGTATGGCCTAATTCGTGAAGAATTAACCATGTCAGCGACTGTTCTTTTAATTCTTTTATGTCCTTGTCTGCTCCTCCAGCTGCACTAACAATTGACTTTGCTGCAAGCAAAGAATTGTTCATAACATGACCAGCACTACAAAATAATTCAGCTGGTATATTGGCTAGTTGGCCATCCATTGAAGCACCTTCAGTGTATAAATCTTCTAACAACCATCTGCTTTTCATGAAACTGTATTCCAGCATAACATCTGCAGCTATAATTTGGCCTGTAAGAGGATTGGCTAAACTGGGTCCATAACCTCCAAAAGGCGGTCTTGGCGATGCTGTCCAAC
>JAOUOC010000377.1 GCA_029880585.1 Gammaproteobacteria bacterium | reverse complement strand
AGGGTTTAATTTGTCTTCCCAGTGAATGATTGGCTAAAACAAAAACAAAATCGGCGTCTTCGCGTCGTCTCATTTCAAACTCAAGATTTCTTCCCAATAGCTGCTCGAGTGACAACTTGCGCGACATACTTTTATTAACCCCCAACAGGCTTTGAACATCCTGTTTGAGATTTTTGGCGCTTTTATATTTTTGAACATAAACAAGTGTGCCACCTAATGACTCAAAATGCGCTTTGAAACTTTTTTCAGCTCTGCTTCCAGTCGAGTTTTCTGGCAAGAAAGCAATGGCTTTTTTGTAGCCTTTTTCAATCGCTCTTTCAGCGGCTAAAACGGCTTCGTCTTCAATCGGTAAGCCAAACTGGAAAACCTTTGGGTCAAGTAGCTGAACTTCTTCCAGACGATTAAGCGCCAAAACCGGAATCTGCAGTTCTTCCTGAGTGATTAATTCTTCAACCGCATTTTTTAATAGAGGACCGAGAATAAAATCTGCACCGTCATTTATGCTTTTCTTGTAAAGCCCCATTACCGAGCCAGTTTTAGCCGTATCATGAAAACTGATTTTAGGTGCGCTGGCAGCGTTCTGATTTTGATAATGGGCTGCAATAATGCCATCGTGAATCATTTTACCGACTTTTTCATTTTTGCCCGATAAAGGTAACATTACAGCAATATGAGTTGGTTTGTAGGGTTTTGCGCTGGATGTTTGTACCAGAATTTTAGGCTGATGGGTTTGTGCTTGATGCAATGGATAACGATTTTTCCAGCCTCTGATTTCGGCGAGTAATTTTTGCGGGTCGTGTCCCCACTTTTTATTGATATAGACCAACTCCAGCCAGCCATTGAGTCTTTTATTATTAAAGCTTGTGGTGTAGCTTTTCAAGAATTCGGGTTCAATCTGATCCAGTGCCAACCATATTTTTTCATTGTTTTCTTGCAGTAACTTGCTATTGGTAAACAAATCATTCAATTCAATTCTGGTTTTTGCTGCTTCATAATAATTGCCGTTGACAAGATAAATATCAGCCAATGCTGTTCCGTATCTTACTTGCCATTTAATGCTTTTCTTACTGGATGCTTTTATGCCTGTTATCTGTTTTAATGCCGCTTCATTTGCACCCAGCGCTATCAATGTTTCAGCATAATAGAGTTTAAAGTCATCCTGCTGCGTAGGCATTAATTTGTTTTGATTAACATGGATCAGTAATTCCTGTGCCTTGTCATATCGAGAATCCAGTACCAAAAGTCCGGCAGCTTCAATCAGCAATCCATCTTTTTTGTTGGCGGGAGCGTTAATAGCTTGTCGGATTAAAACTTCAATATCCTGACTGGCTACGCCACCTGTTCTTTTTGCAGCTCCACCACAAGCTTGCAACAATATTGCTGACAGGATCAGGATTAGAAATCTTGTTATGGTTGTTTTCTTCATTGTATTTAGATACTCCATGTTAGATTGGCATCTTTAGTTGTACAACCCATTGTGCTGGACTATTCAGGAAGCTGTAATTCTATTAACATCAAGCCTCTAATTTCAAGCGATTAATGAAATTTGTTTGTAACACTGTGCTTTTTTTTATGATAATGTCGATTATCTCCAGATTAATGCTGACAACCTTGCAGGAATACAATGACAAATCAGAATCAACAACAAAAGGGCATACTTTATGTTGTCGCAACACCAATAGGTAATTTGGCAGATATAAGCCAAAGAGCTATTGATGTTCTGCAAAGTGTTAATGTTATTGCCGCAGAGGATACACGAAGAACCCGACAACTTTTAAATCATTTTAGTGTTGATACGCCTTGCTTCTCCTTACATGATTATAATGAGAAGCAGCGAATTGATTCCATTGCCAAACGATTGGATGCCGGTGAGTCTGTTGCTTTGGTTTCCGATGCTGGCACGCCGCTAATCAGTGACCCCGGTTATGCATTGGTGACCTTTCTTCGACAACAGGACTATACCATCAGCCCCATTCCGGGCGCTTGCGCCTTGATCGCTGCTTTATCTGTTTCAGGTTTGGCTACAGACAGATTTGTATTTGAAGG
>JAOUOC010000376.1 GCA_029880585.1 Gammaproteobacteria bacterium | reverse complement strand
TGTTAATGGATCTCTGTATGCATTGACGACAGCCTTTTTATACAACAGGGCATTTCTTAAAGGATAAATGATAAGCGCTAATAATTTTTCAATCTCATGGGTTTCAGCAATAGTAAAAGGTTTTCTTCTTGCAAAAATAAATTCACCCAAATTGTCATTTTCAATGTCTAATTGGTATTGGCATTGATGCTTGTAATAGGTACCTGTTTGAAATAAAAAATCACTGTTGTGCTGACTAAACTGGACAAAATCACAGGGGATTAATTGCTGACTTTGACTGCAAAACGTGTGAAGTAATGGCACCAGCTCTAATGTTTGTTGCAGTTTTAGTGACAATTGAGCGATTTCAACAGAATTAGCTCTGTTGACTTCAAATTGTCTATAGCTGTCTATGCCAACTACTTTGGCAGTTTTTACTGTTGAACCTGCTTTCATATTAACCTCATGTTGTACAAATACAATCCTTGTCTGTTAACAGCAAAACTTGTGCCAATAAAGAAATAGCTCTATAAATCAAAAGGTTAGAACGTTAATTTGAATTTATCAAGTCAAAGTGACAAAAAAACAACACTTTTGGTTGAGTATTTTAAGAATCATATGATACCGAGTCAGTTATATGGCGCTTTTCTAGCCTTGTGCACTGATTGATTGACCGTTAATTTCGGCGCTATCATCGCCCATTAAATAAAGATAAACGGGGACAATATCTTCTGGCGTCTTTAAAAGGCTTTTATCTTCGGCCGGGAAAGCAATAGCGCGCATTTTAGTGAGAGTCGCGCCCGGGTTAACACAGTTAGCCCTTATATTGGTTCCTTCCAATTCGTCAGCTAAAACCTGAGTAAAGCCTTCAATAGCAAATTTTGAAGTAGAATAGGCTCCCCAAAAAGCTCGACCTTGGCGACCAACGCCAGATGAAGTTGTAATAATGGATGCCGAAGGTGCTTCTTTGAGTAATGGTAGGCAGGCTTTGGTCAATGCAAATACCGAGTTCAGGTTTACCTGCATAATTTTGTTCCAGCTTTTTATGGAAGTATGCTCAATAGGCGTTAATTCCTCTAACACGCCAGCATTATGAACAATCCCATCCAGCCTTCCCAGATCATTGGCTATTACTGATGCCAAATTTCTATATTCCTGCTCATCAGTTGTGTTCAGGTCAAAAGGTAACATAGCTGGTTGAGGATAACCTTGCCCGACAATTTCATCGTACAATTTTTCCAGACGCTCAATATCTCGTCCATGCAGTATTACGGTTGCTCCTGCTTTTGCATATGCTATGGCAATGGCTTTGCCAATTCCATCGCTTGCGCCAGTGACTAAAATAACACGATCCTTGAGATGGTTTTCAGGGGCTTGGTAGTTTTTCATAGAATACAAATGTTAACAATGTCGAGGCAGGCATTTTATCAGTAACAGAATTAAATATCTCTCACTTTCTATTTTTTGAATTAGTTTAAAGTAAAATTTAACTCAATATATTCAACAGATTTAGTTCATTTATTTGTATATTTCATTTAGCAATAATAGTTAAACATATTAATTATTTTTTGTTTGCTCTTATAAAAAAAAGTGTTAAGCTCACTGAAAAGATTTAGAAGTCGTTTTAGGAGGGTATCTTGATTAAGCTAATGATTGTTGACGATCATGATTTAATCAGAACGGGGTTGAGTCGCTTGCTGTCAGATCAGGAAAAGATAGATATAATAGCTGAAGCAGCAAGTGGTGAAGAAGCTGTTACCAAGGCAAGAGAACTAAAACCAAATGTTGTTCTAATGGATGCCAATATGCCAGGAATAGGTGGATTGGAAGCAACCCGAAGACTTCTACGTTACGACCCGGATATTAAAATTATTGTCATAACTGTACACGATGAAGAGCCTTATCCCAGTCGTTTTATGCAGGCGGGCGCTTCAGGTTATTTGACCAAAGGAGCAAGTGCAGATGAAATGGTGATTGCTATTAGGCAAGTTGCCACTGGCAAGCGCTACCTGTCTCCTGAAATTGCCCAAAAAATGGCATTAAAAGCCTTAAACCCTGATGATGGTAATCCCT
>JAOUOC010000375.1 GCA_029880585.1 Gammaproteobacteria bacterium | reverse complement strand
CTAAAAATTACCGTTATTATAAAAACACCAATTATCGCTTAAAAACCACCAGTTGTAAAAGTTTGTCCATAAAGTTTAATTGATTGTTTGATATTACCTCACTTTTTGTTAGAATCCATTTAAAACGGGTCATGGAAGAGGTATAACATAATGCTCCGAAGCTTATTTGAGTTACCAAGAACTATAAAAAAACTGATTGTTTTTACAAACGATACTATTATCCAGATATCAGGTATATATCTGGCAATGTGGTTGATAACAGGTTACTTACCAAACTTTTCATCTCAAGAGATTACATTCGTTGCACCTGTTATTATCGTCTCCTCATTCGCTTTAACTGTTTCTGGTGTCTACAAAACTATCCATCGTTTTTTAGCTTATAAAGTATTTATCAAAATATCTGCAGCTATTTGCTTATCCGGTTTTATAACCTATTTTTTATTAACTCAAAATAACTATGCCAGACCTGAGGCTATTGCCTTTATTTATGTGCTATTTACTGCAATTTCCATGACCGCAGTAAGATTGCTGATAAGACAAATTGTTTTGTCATCCTTGTCTGTTCAAAAGCAGAAAGTTATTATTTATGGTGCTGGTCTTGCCGGAATTCAATTGGCGACATCTTTAATTCGAGGGAGTGAATATCATCCCGTCGCTTTTGTAGATGATGCTGAAAATCTAAAAGGCGCTTCAATTAGCAATCTAACTGTCTATAGCTCATGTGAAATTAAAGAGCTTTTATATAAAACCAAAGCTACAACCATATTACTTGCCATCCCAAGCGCCTCAAGAACTCGAAGAAAAGGGATTCTTGATTTGCTTGAGCCATTATCCGCTGAAATCAAAACCATTCCGGGCATGGCTGATATTGTTAGCGGTAGGGCAAAAATTGATGAGCTTCAGGATGTCGATATCGACGATCTTCTTGGCCGCGAACCTGTAACACCAATTCAAAAGCTGCTTTCAAAATGTATTGATAATCAAAATATCTTGATTACAGGGGCTGGAGGCTCTATAGGCTCAGAGCTTTGCCGACAAATTATTACTCAAAATCCTCGAGTCATTGTTTTATTTGAACTGAATGAGTTTTCACTTTATCAAATAGAACAGGAACTTACTGAAACAAACCAGAAATTGGGCAATCAAGTTTCTATTATCCCTATTTTAGGCTCAGTTCAAAACAGAAGTCGTCTTAAAAACGCTATTGTAACTTTTAAAATAGATACCATTTATCATGCAGCTGCCTATAAACATGTCCCTCTGGTAGAACAAAATGTCATAGAAGGTGTTAGAAATAACGTGTTTGGTACACTGAACTGTGCAGAAACAGCAGCCCTGTGCAAAGTCAAAAACTTTGTTTTAATTTCCACTGACAAGGCTGTTAGGCCAACCAATGTCATGGGCGCAACAAAAAGAATGGCTGAATTGACACTTCAGTCTTTGGCCAACAAATACAGTGATACCATGTTCAGCATGGTCAGATTTGGCAACGTATTAGGTTCTTCTGGTTCGGTAGTACCTCTATTTAAAAAACAGCTTCAGGAAGGCAATTTCCTAACGGTTACTCACCCTAGTATCATTCGATATTTTATGACCATCCCGGAAGCCGCACTTTTGGTTATTCAAGCTGGAGCCATGGCACAAGGTGGCGATGTATTTGTTCTGGATATGGGCAAGCCGGTATTAATTAATGATTTGGCCAAAAAGATGATTCGTTTGTCAGGACTGACGGTTAAAGATGATAAGAACCCCAATGGCGATATCGAAATACGCTATACAGGGCTGAGACCCGGAGAGAAGCTTTACGAAGAACTATTGATTGGTGGTGATAATATTAGTGGTACAGACCACAGTAGAATTTTAAGAGCGAAAGAATTTTGTCTGGAATGGCAAGAGTTAAAAGTAATTATTGATCAGCTGGATATTGCTTGTTCTGAAGGTAACGCGAATGGTATCAGAAAATTACTCATTGAAGCCCCCACAGGCTTTAAGCCCAATTCTGATTTATGTGATTCAGTTTATGTCAGTAATAAAAAGATTAATGCTGGGGATA
>JAOUOC010000374.1 GCA_029880585.1 Gammaproteobacteria bacterium | reverse complement strand
CTGTTAAATATTTTTTTATATACAATATTTTTAAACTTTTTACGTCTATTATAATAAGAGATTCTTCACATCACAAAAATAGTGTTAGTTGGGTTGATTAATAGCTAAAAAAACCGAAGCGTAAAGCTTCGGTTTTTTATATTTACATATTGTCCCGTCCTGAAATAGCGATACACTAAAACATTAGTGTAATGAAAACATTAGAAAACACTGGATATGTAAAGCGTACTCAAAAAGATTATTCGATTTCTTTTAAGCTTCAAGTTGTTGGAGAAATTGAATCTGGTCAACTCGGTAGGTTAGAAGCTTGTCATAAATATGGCATCCAAGCTAGGTCTACCATCACTCAATGGTTAAGAAAATATGGTACTTTTGATTGGGATAACCTAACCAAAGAAACTGTGGCTAAAACACCTGAACAGAAAATCCTCGAACTAGAGGCAAAAGTAAAACTACTTGAAAAACAGAAGGCTAGAGCAGAACATCTTGCCGAACGTGCTGATAAGAAGTCAATCATATTTGATATGTTGGTAGATTTAGCCGAGAAGGAATATAAAATCGATATCAGAAAAAATTACACACCCGACTTATCGACCTCTTCAAAGAAGAGCACAAAGAAACGTTAGTTTCTACCTGTGATTTGCTCGGGGTAAACAGGCAGGTTTACTATAGATCAATACAGTCAAGATTGAACAAACAGTCTATTGCGCAAAAGGTCATAACACTGGTGCGTGATATTCGAATGATAATGCCTAGGTTGGGAGGTAGGAAATTATATTTCTTACTTAAAGACCAATTATCAATTTTAAAGGTTGGTAGAGATAAACTCTTTAGAATACTAAGGGCTAATCATATGCTGATTAAACCTAAGAAACGTTATCACGTAACAACAGACTCACATCACCGCTTTAGAAAGCATAAAAACTTAATAAGTACATTAGAAATAGAGAAGCCAGATGCTGTTTGGGTTAGCGATATTACATATGTAGGTAATAGAATAAACCCATCTTATCTAGCCTTGATAACAGATGCATATTCAAAAAAAATAGTGGGGTATAATATATCTAAATCGCTTTCAGTAGAAGGTTCATTAAAAGCTTTAGAAATGGCTACAAGTAATCGGAAAGATAAAAGTTGTCCTTTAATACATCACTCAGATAGAGGCTTACAGTATTGTTCAAATGACTATCAAAAACTATTAAAAGATCACGGAATCAGTCCAAGTATGACTGAAAAATATGACCCTTATGAAAATGCAATAGCGGAAAGAATAAATGGAATTTTGAAACAGGAGTTTGATATAGCAAGAAGTATTAAAAACTTTAATATTAAGGAAAAACTGATCAAAGATGCCATAAAAACATACAACAATGTGAGACCGCATTTATCCAATCATATGCTAACACCGAAACAAATGCATGCACAAAATCAATTGAAAAGAAAACAATACAAATCAAAAAAGCTGAACAATGATGTCATTGTTCAGCTTTAATTAATAAATTTAACCCTTTAATAATCTGTATCGGTTATTTAGGACTAGACAAAATAGTTATATCAAACAACGCCTTGTGCCAACATGGCATCTGCAACTTTTACAAATCCAGCAATGTTAGCTCCTTTCACATAGTCAATATATCCGTCTTCATCTTTTCCATATTCAATACATGAATCGTGAATATTAGACATAATTTCTTTAAGTTTAACATCAACCTCATCTCTTGTCCAGTTAAATCTTAATGAGTTCTGAGTCATTTCTAAACCAGAAGTCGCTACACCACCTGCATTAGATGCTTTTCCTGGCGCAAATAATATTTTAGCTTTATGAAAAGCACTTATAGCTTCTTTGGTAGAAGGCATATTAGCTCCTTCGCTTACACAAATACAACCATTACTAACAAGTGTATTTGCATCGTCTTCGTTAAGTTCATTTTGAGTTGCACATGGCAATGCAATATCGCACACAACACCCCAAGGCGTTTTTCCTTGTACAAATTCAGCATTTGGATAAGCTTCTATATATTCACTTATTCTTCCTCTTTCTACATTTTTTAATTGCATT
>JAOUOC010000106.1 GCA_029880585.1 Gammaproteobacteria bacterium | reverse complement strand
AGCCGTTTCATAAACCAGGATAAACAACCTAGGCGTTTACGATAAACTGTTAGAAGCGCCTCATCATTTAAAATAGCTGATTTACGCATGGCTCTTTGATTGGCAAACTGGGGTAAATCTAAACGAGAGGGGTAAAGCCTAAACCACTTTTCAACTATCTCATCATCAGACCACGTATTTGTCAAGTTAGGGTCAATGTGCAGAACAATATGATAATGATTACTCATAACTGCATAGGCAAAGATTTCAACAGAGAATATTTCAGCGAGCTCTAAAATACGGTTTTCAATCCAGTCCTTACGATGAGAATAATCCCGTCCTGAAGCTTCATCAAAACCACACAAAAAGGTTCTACGCACACAGCGATTGGTACAGTGATAAAAACCAGCGGAAGTTGGGTCAACCAGATGTTTTCTAGCTATTGTCATTGTTCATCCTTGAATCAAATTATGTAACGCTATTATTCACAAAAAGAATCAAGGAAAAAACCGGATATCACGATAATTTGATTGAGAGAAAGCCACTAAAACATGTAGGATATTCTCCATATGTGGACTGTCTAAAGAAAAGATATTAGGGAGTATTAACCATTTCAAGTTACTCGTCGCAATTTAATGGTGAAATAATCAGCAAATGAGGGCAGATTATTTCTTCCGGAATACTTAATCACCCGGAAAAGAATTTTAAAATAAAAAAAAATTTACATAACCACTAGGAACTTGTTTCAATATCAGTTATAAATATTTTTCACATTACTTTTCTTCAGGTTTTTATGTTTCGCATTCGTTGTGTACATGATGCATTGCTACCAATCAATAAAAGCGCAATTGAGCAGGTGCAAGAAATCATACGGGGTCAATTTGACGATGTTCTGGATTCTAAAATAAGAGAAATACCTGAGAAATTACTCAATCCAATGAAGTTCAATTTTAGAACGATATTGTTTGTTTGTGATGATAGAAAAGGTAATGTCAAAGGTTTTGCCTTATTTTCAGCTGAGCCAACTTTAGGTTTTGGTTTTCTTGATCTGATTGCTTTGTCCAGCATATCAAAAGGAGGCGGTGTTGGCGCTGCGTTATATCAAAGAGTTCAGGAAGAATGTGTTAGTTTGGGTTTTGATTGGCTCTTTTTTGAGTCTATGACAGATCTTGCTCAAGATTATTCAGATAAAGCCATGTTAAAAGAAAACCGTGCACGTATGCGATTTTATGAGCGTATGGGCGCACGACCAGTGATTGGCACAAGCTACGAAATGCCACGCAAGGCCAATGCTGGAAATGCCTATTTTTTGATGGCAGATGATTTGGACAGTGGGCGAGAGCTTCCATTGGAAACAACAAAGTTTATTGTTCAGGCAATTTTACGGCGTAAATATACGAAAATTATGTCGGATAAAATGATCAATGAGGTGGTTGATTCCTTTACAGATAATCCGGTACAGATTCGTTCGCCACGCTATGTTAAAAGTCGTGTGCAACACATTTACCCAACGATACCGCAAGATAAAAAAATTACCTTATGCGTAACGGATGGACATGCAATACATCACATCAAAGACCATGACTATGCCGAGCAGCCTGTACGAGTGAACTCTATTCTGGACGAATTGAATAAAACAGATTTATTTGAGCGAGAGCCAAGAAAACATTTCAGTGACAAATATATTCTTGCCGTACATGATAAACGTTTTGTCAATTATTTTAAGGAAGTTGCACTATCAATAGATCCGGAACATTCATTGTTTCCAGATGTCTTTCCAATACGCAAGAATGTGGGAAAGCCCAAAAAAATACCATCACATGCCGGTTATTATTGTATTGATATATACAGTCCAATTAATCGTAATGCTTATCTGGCTGCTCGCGAGGCGGTGGATGCAACGCTAACGGCTGCGAAATCTATTTTGGATGGTGGACACTTTGCCTATGCACTGGTTCGCCCACCAGGGCATCATGCCAGTCATGATTCGTTTGGCGGATATTGCTACTTTAATTCAACAGCCATTGCGGCAAATTATTTTTCAGCCGAAAGCCGTGTGGCGATATTGGATCTGGACTATCACCATGGTAATGGTCAGGAGGATATTTTTTATAAACGATCGGATGTGCTGACCATTTCAATTCACGCAGATCCAGCTTTTGAATATCCTTATTTCAGTGGTTACAAAGAAGATATTGGTGAGAATGAAGGTGTTGGCTACAATCTCAACATACCATTAAAACGAGGAATCGGTGGAGAAGAGCATCTCAAAGCAATTCATAAGGCAATCAAAAAATTGCGAGATTTTAAACCAGATATTCTTGTGATTGCATTAGGACTTGATACTGCGCAAAACGACCCATCAGGTACATGGAATTTGATAGCTGACGACTTTTACATTAATGGTTTAGCTTTGGGAGAGCTGGATTATCCTACATTAGTCGTTCAGGAAGGGGGGTATGATTGTTCGGTGCTTGGAAAAAATGCCTTGGCTTTTCTCACTGGATTGTGGAAAGGTTTTGGGCAAAATAGATAGCCAAGCTAATCATATGATCTCAAATTGTGCAGTAAAACAAAATAAGAATTGAGTAATTTTTTTCATGTAATTTGCTTAGGGAGTTGTAATTTAGCGGGTAGATATGTCCGGTTTTGAAAGACTCAATTTTTGCTTTGGTTTTTTGCCTTTAAGCTGCCTTGACAGATAAATTCCAGATGTAAACATATCAACCAGCACAATGCCTTTGCAAGAGGCCTCTTGATCAGAAGTCATTGATACGATTAAAAAAATCCCGTATTGAGATATTGTGGGTGGTATTTATTTGAATGCGTTCTTTCTAATATAGCGAGTTGCAATAATGTTTAAATATTGTGTTGCAAATGGCAATTTTTTGTGATGTTATTGGTTGGCTGTAATCTGGGTAGTATGGAAGAACGCTGTATAAGAATTAGTAGTATATTGGATATGCAGTTACATAAATTAATAACTCTCTTCTCGAGTTGATATTGATGCTGTTAACTTTTCATCATGGAATGAAGTTCTATATTCCTGACAGAGTATTTCTAGCAGTTGCTCTCACATCATTCAGCATTTTTAATTAGTCATAATATAAACAGAGAAGGTATTCGAATGAAATCTATGTTAAAACTGTCAACGCTATGCGTTGCATCAGTGTTGGCTGCCGGGACAGTAAGCGCTGAAAGAATGATTGTTACCTACGAAGGTAACGGAAACGCCATGAAACAAGGGCATGAAGTATTAGTTCAAGGTAACGGCTGGTTTGCTGTTGATCTGGATGACAAAGGTATGAGCGCTATGCGTAATATGCCTGGCTTTAAATCTATTGAGAAAGACCAAAAACGTTTTCCTCTAGCGATTTACAACGATGATGCTGGCGATCCTAATGCTCAGCAAATTACTCCTTATGCAATATACCAATCTCAAGCTAATTTGGTAACGCTTCAACCAACTACTAAAAAAGTTTGTGTAATTGACTCTGGTATTGCTCGCGAGCAAGGTGAAACTGGTGGTCATAACCCAGATTTTGTATGGTCAAGTATTACTGGTGATAGTGATCCAGGTACAGGCGACTGGTTCAGAGACGGTGGTTTCCACGGTACTCACGTTGCTGGTACTGTAGCTGCTGCTGACAACAATATTGGTGTTGTTGGTATGGCTCCAGGTAATCCGCTGCACATCATTAAAGTATTTAATGACGCAGGTTGGGGATACTCTTCAAATCTGGCTCAAGCAGCTGATCTTTGTGCCGCAGCTGGCGCTGAAATCATCACTATGAGTTTAGGTGGCGGTGCTGCTAACTCAACTGAAGAAAATGCGTTTAATAATTTCACCGCAAATGGTGGTTTGGTATTAGCAGCTGCGGGTAATGCTGGTGATAATTCACGTTTGTATCCAGCAGGTTATGCTTCAATCATGATGGTTGGTGCAAATGATGCTGACAATAACATCGCTTCTTTCTCACAATTCCCATCTTGTACCAATAAAGGTCAAACTAATGATGGTTTCTGTGTTGAGGTAACAGCAGGTGGTGTTGCTACATTATCAACTTACCCGGGCGGTACAGCGACACTATCCAACGTAACTGCTGATGGTGCTCCTTATGCTTCTTCAGCAATGGAAAATAATGGTAGTGCTTCTGGCGCAACTTACTTCATGGGTACCGCTGAAGCAACTGATGCTGGCGCTAACGGTAAAATCTGTATGATTGACCGTGGTGTTATTTCTTTCCATGATAAAGTACTAAACTGTGAAAACTCAGGTGGTATTGGTGCAGTTATCATCAATAATGTTGATGGTATGTTGTACGGTACTTTGGGTGATCCAAATAACACAAGCATTCCTGCTGTAGGTGCAGATTTGGCCGACAGAACGGGTTTACTAGCTGCTTCAAATGCAACAGTTTCTGTAGTTGCTGGTGATTATGGATATAGTGATGGTACCTCTATGGCTACTCCTGGTGCAGCTGGTGTTGCTGCGTTAGTATGGTCTAACAACCCGGGTTGTACAGGTACTGAAGTACGTGATGCATTAAAAGCTACTGCTGAAGATCAAGGTGCTGCGGGTAAAGATGTTTACTTTGGTTACGGTATCGTAAAAGCAGCTGATGCTAATGCATACTTAAGCGGTCAAGCTTGTGGCGGTCAAGGTGGTAATGTTCCTCCTACAGCTTCTTTCACATTCAACTGTACTGATTTAGCTTGTACTTTCAACGGTACTGCAAGTTCAGATCCTGATGGTTCAATTGCTTCTTACAGCTGGGACTTCGGTGATGGAAATGGCTCAACAGCTGCTTCTCCGTCTCATAGTTTTGCTGCTAGCGGTGATTACTCAGTTTCTTTGACTGTAACTGATAATGAAGGTGCTACTGGTGGTACCTCGCAAACTGTTTCTGTAAGCGATGGTTCACAGCCTCCTCCAGCTGCTGAGATTGTTTTAACAGGTACTCGTGCCAGCAATGGTGGCACAATCACATTAAACTGGACTGGCGCTACTACGGCTAATGTTGATGTTTATGTGTTTGGTAACTACAACAATACAACGGCGAACGATGGAACAATCACTTACCGTGTAAACAGAAATACAACTTACACGTTTACAGTTTGTGAGGAAGGTTCTACAACAGCTTGTTCAAATAACATTACTTTGTAATTTGAATTAAAAGCTTAGGTCATCTTCATAGGGTGGCTAAAATAAGAAGGCTCGACAAATGTCGAGCCTTTTTTTATCAAGCCAAATTTATCTGAAATAATTTGTTTTTGGGAATGTCGGGATAAAGCTGTATCAGCTCAAGGAATTGAAAGTCGAGTTTCTGCAGTAATTTAATCGAAGCAACGTTGTCCTGATTGGTGACGGCTTGAATGATTGATAGGTGATGGGTAATTCTTACATCATTCAACGCAGCCTCGGCAGCCTCAATAGCATAACCCTTATGCCAGAAATCAGGTAAAAAAGCATAGCCAATATCAGGGAATTCAAGTTGAGGACGTTTTAATATGCCACACATACCAATTGGTGTATTAGTTTCTTTCAGGACAACTCTATTTAATCCAAATCCATTTTGCTCATAGCTGGCTATTGGTCCTTCGGTTAGATATTTGATTGCATCATCGTGTGTTCGAACCAGCTTGTCCGCAATATTTTTGATAAATGAAGGTTGATTGAGCAAGTCGATGATAAAATCGCAATCACTTTCATCAAAATGCTCAATCAGCAGTCTTTCAGATTCACAGACTTTCATACACTATTTCTGCTCACTATTTACAGATGGTATTGTGCCCGGAATAATCTCAAAATCAGGTGTAAAAGGAACAACCAGTGATTGAATGGTTTGCATAACCTTTAAATCACCTTCAAATTGCATTTTGCCAGTTTGTATCAATTCAGGCAGTTTCACTTGACCTGTTAATAACAGTTCAATATCGGTTCGGTTAACCGTCAAAGTCAGATCGCTGTCATTACTGGTAAAACCCTCAACATGGGTTAAGGTTTCATTGCTGATTTCAATCAGATGTTTTTCACTGTTATCCGGTGTAATTAAATTCACGGTTAGATCGATACCAGCTGCTTTACGACCATCAATTAATATTGCCAGATAATCGAGTAATAACTCGGTAGAAATCGCTTTCTTCACATCAGGACCAGAAGCCGTTAATTTGGTTTTTGCAGCAAAACCGTCTCTTAATTCAAGCGCGCCCGCCAAAAAGCTGTTTCTTAAACTGGGGCTTTCATATTGATAGCCTAATTGTTCATAGTTATCTGCCAGCAAGTCTTTGGCTGCCTGATTATCCGGTTCGGCATAATTGAGTTTATTCAAAATTTCTACCGCGAGAAGATAGTCACCTTGATCATAAAGTGCCTGAGCCTTGTTAATGATCGGTTGGGCGCCACCCATCATTTCCACATAAAGAGGAGCAGAATCTTTAGGAGAAAGTGGAACCAGTGTGGCTGGGTTGCCATCCCAATAACCCAGATAACGATTGATTACCGCACGGCTGTTGTGCTGAATCGAGCCGTGATAACTTCTGGCGTACCACTCTTGTTGCAAGGACTTTGGCATTTCATACTCATTATGGATTTCATTAATGGTGACACCCTGATTGGCCAGATGTAAAACCTGATTATTCATGTGGGCATACATATCACGCTGTCCACGCATTACAGTTTGAATACGTTCATTGCCCCAACGTGGCCAGTTGTGAGAGGCAAACATGACATCGGCTTTTGTACCAAATAAGTGCAGGGCTTTATTAATGTATTTTGACCAGGCGAGTGTGTCGCGAACTTTGGCTCCTCTTAGGGTATAAATATTATGAATGGTGCCAGTAATATTTTCTGCTGCCCAAAAGGCATTAAATTGGGGAAACCAGGTGTTCATTTCTGCTGGTGCTTCGGTGCCAGGGGTATTCTGGAAAACCATTTCAACGCCATCAATAGTCAAAGTCTCAATAGGTTGGCTAATGGTCACATTCGGTGCGATCAATCCCAGATTGCCAACAGAGACATTTTTACCAATCGCCTGATCAACATGACCATAAGGGCTGACTGGTAGTGCAACACCATATTGCATAAACATACGTCTGATCATGGCATTGCCTGCAGCGACATTTTCGGAAACCGCATGTTCAACAAAATGCTCTGGCGCAATTACTTTAACCTTTCCACTGATAACATCAGCTTCATCAACAACGCCTCTAACACCACCAAAATGATCGCCATGAGTATGTGAATAAACCACAGCAACAACAGGTCTTTCTCCCAGCTGTTGATTGATGAAATCCAGTGCGGCCTTGGCTGTTTCTTTTGAGGTTAAAGTATCAAAAACTATCCAGCCGGTATCGCCTTGAATAAAGGTAATATTGGCCAGATCATATCCACGGATCTGGTAAATACGTGGTATCACTTCATACAAGCCATAGTTCATATTTAAAATGGCTTGTCTTTGTAGTGAAGGATGAATACTGGCAAAATCCTTGCCTTCAAGCAGAAATTGGTAGCGTTCCATATCCCATGCAACTGATTTATTTTCCCCATCTCCATTATCAGCATAGATTTTTAGATAATCCGGTTTGGCGATAAAGCCTTTAGATTGCTCTTTAAAATCTTCTGTATCATCAAAGGGCAGTTTTGCTTTTTCGTTTTTGTACTTTTCAATTGTAAATGAAGAGGGTGGATTTCCCTTGTCATGAAAATGTGGTGTATTAGCATCCAGAACAGCTTCAGTATTGGTTCCAGTTGAGGGAAGTACAAAATATAGAATACCAGCAGTGAATAGGATGATAATGAGAAAAGTATGAGAAGGTTTCATAATATTACCCGTTTGACAGTTTATAGATAAATAGTTATCTGGTTATAGTAATAGATCAGTTAGTAAAGTAAAGATGAATTTGTTATAGGTCTTGTTATAGCAATAGTTTAGACTTTTCTTACTGGCATTTTTATGATTAGATAGGATCCATAGCAAAATCAGACTAGAGGAATGATGATGGTCTCAAGAAGAAAGTTTCTCAAATACTCACTCATTGCAGGTGGTACAGTTGCAGCAGGTGCAACGTTTTATGCCACTATTCCTGTAGATGAAATTTCTCAAAAGCTTAAATCACTTGATTTAAAGTTCTTCAATGATAATGATGAGTATGTATTGCTGACGATTATTCCGGTGATTTTGCAAGGTACCCAAGCAGATGCAGAAGTTTATGCGACTGTCATTAAAAATATGGATGATACCATTCAGACCTTACCCTTAAGAGTTCAAACAGAGCTAAGAGAACTAATGGATATTCTGGCCAGCAAATTGGCCAGAGCTACATTAATTGGCATTTGGGCGCCATGGCGACAAGCCAGTCCTGAACAAATCAGTGAGTTTTTAACCAGTTGGAGAAACAGTTTTATTGATCTGTTG
>JAOUOC010000373.1 GCA_029880585.1 Gammaproteobacteria bacterium | reverse complement strand
CTGAAAAGATAATTAAAAAGGAATAAAAATGTATTTATATTTAGCAATAGCCGTTTGGTTGGGTGGCGTCTGGTTCAGTTATGCCAACGGTAATGTGAAACTGCCTTTAACGGTTTTTATTTTGGGTGTGGCGGATTTAATAGCACTGTATAAATATGGTTTTGGTGGTGGTTTGGCTGTGCTGTGTGTTTTGGGTGTGGTTATGTTGATATCTTTGAAAATTGATAGTGCGATGGGGTAGGAGAAATGATGAGAAATATCAGATATTTTATCTTAATGTCTACAGCGTTTCTGCTTATTGCCTGTGGAAATGAAGAGGACGAATGTAAGTATATTGAGACTGAAGAAGACCTGGAAAATTGTAATATTTATACTGACTCAATTTTGGAACAATTCCGAGTTCCAGACAGTGAGATAGGATATTATGCTAACGATGAAGATCCATCTTTTATCCCTTTGAGAACGAATATCAATGGCATGCTCTACGATATTATAGATAAAAACAAGGATTTAAAAGTTGATGAGTATATTGTTAGTGACTACGCAGGTAATATTCTCATTGTTAAAGTTGATGATGATTTTAATGGATTTTTTGAAACATCCATAACCTACGTTGGAGATATTGTGTCTGGTATTTATGTGGACTCTAATGAAAACGGAATTAATGATATTGTGGATGAAATTAAATTCGGAGTGGTTTTTTCTAGTGAACAGTATTATGAATCAGGTCATATCGGCAAATTTGAATATAAATTTGGATATCCTGTTGGTAATGAGTTATTGACTAGGACCGATATGACTGAGGAAGCGTTTGAGGTTTCACGAAATGCAAAATTAGAAACGGATTATGAACTTCCAGAAAAATATAAGGTTTTAAAATAATTATATCAATAATATATAACAACAATTTTAAAGTGTTATTGGTCGCTGACACACAGATCTTTAGATAGTTTTTTTATTCCTCCCCAAACCTCACCGACCCCTGTGGTTTATCATTCACTGTCAGCTGAAAAACATCACCTCGAGAATAATGCCCAACGGGATCAAAGTCATATCTGGCTTTGGTAATTTCATCAAGATCGATCTCAGCACTAATCAAACATTCCTGACCATAAATTGGTCCGGCAATAATTTCACCCATTGGTGAAACAATAATACTGCCACCATTGATCAAAGGTGTATCTTTTGGCCATTCAGGATCTCGAGTTGATTCATCAGTCGGAGCAGGTTGGTACTGACAGGCACTAATCAAAAAGTTTCGACCTTCATAAGCTATGTGCCGCATACTGGCTTGCCATATCTCGCGATCATCAACCGTTGGCGCACACCAGATTTCTATTCCCTTGCCATACATAGCTGTTCTAAACAGTGGCATATAATTTTCCCAGCAAATGGCGGTACCAAATTTTCCCGCTTTACCCGCAACCACGGGCATAGTCGTACCATCACCTTGACCCCAAATCAGTCTTTCACTTGCGGTTGGCATGAGTTTTCTGTGCTTTCCAACAATTTCACCTTCCGATGAAATCATCGCAGCTGTGCAATAAAGAGTAGAGCCACCTCTTTCAATTACTCCTATAACAATATCTGTTTTACATCTTTTTGCCAGATTAGCGATTGCCTTGAGTTCTTTACCATCCATATCAACAGCCTGATTGTAATACTCCTTATAATCTTCACGACCCTGGGGTTTACGATACCCCAGTCTCGTACCAAAATCAGAGCCTTTCGGATAACCACCCAAAGAGGCTTCAGGGATCACAAGCAAACTGCATTTGGAATCCTTGATCTGTTTTTCAAAGGAAAGAATTTTATTCAGAGTAGCAGCGGTACCTTCGTCACAGGAACCAATTTGTAGAGCAGCGACTATTGACTTGTTTACAGGAGAATCAGAGTTTTTCATGGATGGTTGTTAGGTTTTGAGTTAAGTGTTGTGCAACATAACTAAATAAGGGCAAAAATTCAATTGTCATTTTGAATCTTCAACCTTGTATAGAGATATAAAACAGAAAACTTTTATTCGATATAGAGAAAAAGCATTTCAAAATGAAAGAATAAATTTCAATTT
>JAOUOC010000372.1 GCA_029880585.1 Gammaproteobacteria bacterium | reverse complement strand
AAGATCACTTATTATCCTGACCGACCCGACATCATGTCAGAATTTACTGTCAGAATTGAGGCCGATAAAAAGGCTTATCCATTATTGTTATCGAATGGCAATCCGACAGGTTCTGGCGAGCTGACCGATGGCCGGCATTTTACCGAGTGGCATGACCCTTTTCCCAAACCGTCCTACCTGTTTGCACTGGTTGCAGGCGACCTGGATTGTCTCGATGATACCTTCACCACCTGTTCAGGACGAAATGTTGATCTCAAACTTTATGTAGACAAGGGAAAACTGGATCAATGTGAATTTGCCATGCAAAGCCTTAAAGCGGCAATGAAATGGGACGAGGAAAAATTTGGCCGTGAATATGATCTCGATCTTTACATGATTGTGGCCGTTGGCGACTTTAATATGGGCGCGATGGAAAACAAGGGACTGAATATCTTTAATACCGTTTATGTTCTGGCGAATGAAAAAACAGCCACTGATAAAGATTTTGAAGGCGTGGAAAGTGTTATTGCTCATGAATATTTCCATAACTGGACAGGTAATCGTATTACCTGCCGTGACTGGTTTCAGCTGAGTTTAAAAGAAGGCTTGACGGTTTTCCGTGATCAAAAATTCAGCGAGGATATGCAATCAAAAACCGTAGAAAGAATTAATCAGGTAAAAGTCATTCGTTCCGCTCAATTTGCCGAAGATTCAGGCCCAATGGCGCACCCTATTCGCCCCGATTCCTATATTGAAATGAATAACTTTTACACAGTTACAGTTTATAACAAGGGTGCAGAAGTCATTCGTATGATGCACACTTTATTGGGTGAAGATGGCTTCCGTAAAGGTATGGATTTGTATTTTGATAGACATGATGGCCAGGCTGTCACCTGTGAAGATTTTGTAAAGTCTATGGAAGATGCCAACGATGTTGAATGGTCACAGTTCAGAAACTGGTACAGACAAGCTGGAACGCCTGTTGTTTCCATTGAAATGAGCGAAAAAGAAAACATCATCGAATTAAAATGTCATCAACATTGTCCTCCAACCAAAGGACAAGCAAAGAAACAGCCCTTTATGATCCCGATTAAAATGGGATTGCTGGGCGAGCTAGGCAATACAGTCAAATTTAAAACATTGAGTGATTCTGACTGGGTTGAGGAAAGCATTTTGATGCTGACTGAAACTGAACAAACCTTTGAATTGACGGTGGAGAATAAAGGTTTAATTCCATCCTTACTTCGAGATTTTTCATCTCCAGTCAAATTGGTCTACCCCTACAACAAACAACAATTGGGAATTTTATTTGCCCATGACCCAAATGATTTTAACCGCTGGGATGCTGGCCAACAATTGATGACACAGGTTTTGCTGGATGATAATGCAACTATTACAGAAGCTGAACTCTCACTAATCAAAACAGCGTTGGATAACTTACTCCATGATGAAACCGTTGATAACGCATTGAAAGCGCTTGCGGTACAAGTTCCTGACTTAAACAGCTTGATTGGTTTATCCGATCACATAAATGCCGATCAGTTGTTCGCCAAACACAAACAGTTAACTCGTTTTATTGGTAACAGTCTTGAGCAAGTCTGGTTTTCAATCTACAGCACGACCAGCGACAAGAATCCAGGCAACCGTCACCTTCGCAATATTGCCTTGAAATATATGATGATAGCCGATGATGAAAAACATTTTGAATTGGCTGCGACACAACAAAGCCATGCGACCAATATGACCAATGAGATTGCCGCACTGCAGGTAATCGCCAATTCCAATCAGACCAGCCAATCAGAATACATTGACAAGTTTTATCAAAAATGGCAAAAGGAAGATCTGGTGCTCGACAAGTGGTTCTCTGCACAAGTGTTGAAAGATGATGACAATATCATTTCCCACATTAAGACTCTGATGGATCATGAAAAATTCTCTACAACAAATCCTAACAAGGTTCGATCATTGATAGGTGCATTTGTAGCAAATAATTTACCTCAATTCCACCATGCCAGTGGGCAAGGTTATGAATTTTTGGCCAGTTTCATCATTCATTTAAATCAAATTAATCCCCAAGTTTCCGCTAGATTGG
>JAOUOC010000371.1 GCA_029880585.1 Gammaproteobacteria bacterium | reverse complement strand
TAATTCTGGCGGAGCTTGTTAATTCAGCCATAGAAGCTGTGGTAGACAGAATCAGCGATGAACATCATGAGTTATCAGGTCGCGCCAAAGATATTGGTTCAGCGATGGTTATGGTCAGTCTGGTTTTTCTGGCTGTCGTTTGGCTGGTCATATTAATATAGTTTTATAGTAATTAATTCAGAGGATTTCTGAACTTTTGTTCAGTCTCTGATTCAATAATTCAAGAATATAAAAACAGAAGTAAAGTTAGATAAATAAAGGAGCTATTCAATGAAACTCAAAACAAAACTTTTTCTATGTATTTTCACCCTGTCTTTTATTCAAGCTTGTGGTGAAGATAAATCTTCTGAATCATCCAATCTCGTTATTCCTGGCGTAAATTTTGTTGAGGAAGTGAAGCCTGAATCAGGCAAGGTTGTTATTCCCTACAAAAAATATGTACTGGATAATGGTTTAACTGTTGTTTTACATGAGGATAATTCTGACCCCTTGGTTCATGTGGATGTGACCTATCATGTGGGTTCAGCAAGAGAAGAAATTGGTAAATCGGGTTTTGCCCACTTTTTTGAGCACATGATGTTTCAGGGCTCCGAGCATGTTGGTGATGAGGAACATTTCAAAATTGTTACCGAATCTGGCGGTACACTGAATGGAAGTACCAATATGGATAGAACTAATTATTATCAAACTGTTCCATCCAATCAACTGGAAAAAATACTTTGGCTTGAAGCTGATAGAATGGGGTTTCTTTTAGATGCTGTTACTCAGGAAAAATTTGAAATACAAAGAGAAACGGTAAAAAATGAGCGTGGCCAAAGAATTGACAATACGCCCTATGGACGTTTTTTCGAAAGAATTTCTCAAGCATTATATCCAGAAGGTCACCCCTATTCTTGGCTAGTTATCGGTTATATGGAAGATTTAAACCGAGTGAATGTCAATGATCTGAAATCTTTCTTTTTACGTTGGTATGGTCCAAACAATGCCACCATTACCATTGGAGGGGATATAAATGTGGCTCAAACTCTCCAGTGGGTCAAAAAGTATTTTGGAACTATCCCGAAAGGGCCTGAAGTGGTTGATGTAGAAATCCCCTTGGTCAGTTTGGAGGAAGACCGATATACTTCAATGGAAGATAATGTTCAATTGCCACGAATTGATATTGTTTTTCCGACTGTAAAAGTTAATCATCCGGATCAGCCCGCACTGAATTTATTAGCGTTCATACTTGGAGAAGGAAAAGATTCTTTGCTTTATAAAAATCTGGTGAAAAGTGAGATTGCAGTCAATGTGTATTCAGTGCAACCTTGTTCAGAACTATCGTGTAATTTTTACTTAGGAGCATTCGTAAACAAGAAATCTGGCAAATCCTTAGCAGATGTTGAAACGATTATTAAAAATACGCTACTGGAATTTGAAGAAAGAGGTGTTGAGCCTGATGATTTGATTAAGCTTAAATCCAAACTGGAAAGCCTTAGTATTTTTGGTTTACAAAGTGTAAGAGGAAAAGTCACGAGATTAGCTTATTATGAAACTTTTCTGGATACTCCAAATGGCATTGAGCATGAGATAGCGCGTTATAATGCTGTTACAAAAGAAGATGTCATGCGGGTTTATAACCAATATATTAAAAATAATGGTGCGGTGATTATGAGTATCGTTCCAAATGGTGAACTTGATATGATAGCCGCAGAAGATAACTTTAAAGTACCCGCCATAAAGATTGTCGAGCAATCTGATACCAGTGCTGATGATCTGGTATTACGTATTGCCAAGGATGATTTTGACCGAAGCAAAATGCCATCAGCCACAGCCAGTAAAGCAGTTGATGTTCCGCCTATGTGGAAAGATGGTCTAAAGAATGGTATTCGTGTTTTGGGAACTCAAAGTACAGAAACACCGACCACCGCTATGATGATAAAAATACCAGCTGGTCATTATTATGAGCAAAAAGAAAAGTCAGGATTATCTAGCATGATGGCTGATATGCTTAATGAGTCAACACTTGAGCGCAGTGGCGAAGATATGAGTAAGGAACTACAAAAATTGGGTAGTTCAGTTAGTGTATCTTCAAGTTTT
>JAOUOC010000105.1 GCA_029880585.1 Gammaproteobacteria bacterium | reverse complement strand
TTAAAAACCTTTAATAGAAATATGGGTAAAACAAAAAGGGGCTCAAAGCCCCTTTTTTAATTCACTGTTTGCTGCGAATCGAAAACAAGAAAGCAACAGGCAGAAGTAACCAAAACATAGAGCCACCGCCACTACTTTTAGACTGCTTTTGTGTTGTTGGAGGCGGTGGAGGGCTTGTGACTTCAATTGTGAAATTTTGTTCTACGGATTGAATTTCATCGGTAACCTTTATTGAAGCTGAATGAACGCCTACATCTGTGGATGAAGGTGTTCCGCTTAACAAACTACTTTCAGTATCAAAATTTAGCCATGATGGAATGGTTACTGCCTGAATATCATAATTTGAATCATCTGTTACGGTTACTTGATACTGGTAGTTAGTTCCAGCCTGAACACTAGTAGTTGGGGTGCTAGTTATTTGAGGTATTGTATTTTCCAATACGTCAATATTGTAGGATAATACCGTGGTATTAACACCATCATCAACATTGATAGCAACCAGATGGTCATAAATAATATCAATTGCTGACGCTCTACCTGTAAGACTAAGATTTGTTGCATCAAAGTTTATCCAGGAAGGCATAGTATGGGAAGTTACGTCGAGATTTGTGCCTGCTGGAGCGGCTATTTCCAAAGTAATATCATAAAGAACACCCTGTACGACCTGGTTCTGCGGAGGAGTAGAAAATTTAATTTGTGTATTATTAATCCAGACTTTATTAGCGCCACTATTTCCAGTAAAAATATCCAGATCCCCATCACCATCTAAGTCGCCTATACCAATATCGAAAGTATAAGAGGAGCCTAGAGCTAAACCTGTATCGATAAATCGAGCGACGCCGCTGTTTATCCATATTTTATTTGAACCAGAATTAGCTAAAAAAGCATCCAGATCACCATCTCCATCAAAATCATTGAGACTTGCTGCTCTACAAACAGTGTTGGCAGATAATCCACTACGGAAAACAAAATTACCGCCACCTGTATTTAGTTGTATCAAATCGTCTGATCCGTGAACATTTCCTTCTAACGCATCAAGATCACCATCATTATCTAAATCACCAAGAGCGATGGAAAACGTATCGTTATTACTGTAATATTGACTTGTGAAATGCCCCTTTCCATCATTGATAAAAATTGTATTTGCACCATTGCTACCTCCATAAGCATCCAAATCACCATCATTATCAAGATCGCCAAGAGTAATAGCAATACAACAATTTATTATCTGGCTACTTGAAAAGTTTCCTTTTCCATCATTCAACCACACTCTACTATCAATTCCTGCTGTGATACCGTCAAGGTCACCATCTCCATCAAGATCGCCAAGATTGATATCAAGGGAAGAGGAAGAACCAAGACTTTGTCCGCTATCAGTAAAAGTGCCATTTCCATCATTGAATAAGACTTTATCTGCTTCATTATTAGCAATAAATACATCCAGATCACCATCGTTATCAAGATCACCAAGCGCCACGCCGTTAGTATCTTCAAGTGAGCTACCTATTATTAATGTACTAGTAAAAGAACCAGTTCCACTATTTATCCATACTCGATTTGACTCAAACTTTCTATTGCCAGTGAAAACATCTAAATCTCCATCACCATCAAGATCTCCAAGATCTACAGCATTGGTATTGCTTGAACCAAGAAAAAATGACCATAATTAAAGTTACCTAATCCATCATTTGCCCAAACCTGATTAGTAAAAGATATGTTTCCGATGACAACATCTAGATCACCGTCACCATCTAAATCACCAAGGTCAGCAGCTCTAGTGTCAGATAAGTCAAGATTTTGTCCACTATTTGTAAAGGAGGCAGAGCCGTCATTAAGCCAAATTTGATTTGGGTTATTGCTAATATTGTTTGTTCCATTGGATATAAACGCATCAATATCGCCATCTCCATCCAGATCGCCGAGATTAACGTCAAAGCTTGACGATGTACCTAATGCTTGATTAGTATCTGTAAAAAAACCTTTACCGTCATTAAGCCATACAGTATTTGTAATATGTCCTAAGAAGGCATCAAGATCACCATCACCATCTAAATCTTGAAAGGCGGCACTTAGAGCGCTAGAGATATTTTGATTTGAACTTGTATAGACCCCTTTGCCATCATTTAGCCAGACTTGAGAACCTCTTGTATCAGTACCAGCAAAAATATCAAGATCATTATCGCCATCCAAATCAACCAAAACTGCAGAAGTAGTATTGTTGGTGCCTAACAATTGACCGCTGTTTGTAAAATTCCCCTTTCCGTCATTTAACCAGATCTTGACGCCATATGTACCTTCAATGAGGTCTAGATCTCCGTCACCATCCACATCGCCCCTATCAAAGGTTCTTGAAAGAGAGTCGCCTAACAATTGACCACTATCAGAAAAGTTTCCTTTGCCGTCATTTATCCATACAAGGTTTGCACTTTCAGTCGGGGCAATAGCAGAATTCCCTTCAACAGCATCAAGATCACCGTCGCCGTCAAAGTCACCAAGGATAAGTGCGGTAGTTTTTTTTTGACCTAAGCTTTGGCCGTTATCAATGAAATTGCCATTTCCATCGTTAACCCATACAGTATTTGGACCTTCGTTTCCTACAAAAATATCAAGATCACCATCACCGTCTAAATCTCCTAAAGATAAAGAATATGTTGGTAAAGATTCAACTTCAATATTTTTTGAATTAAACGTAATGGCAGAAACTTGATAATATGCAAAGAAAGACAGGATAGAGGTAGTAAAAACAAATAATTTTTTTTTGTCGATCATGGGGTACACTCCTTTCTTGTTTATTTTATATATTATAAGGTTATATACTAGAGTAGATGATAGGTTAGTGCAACAGTAATAAAATATTGAAAACCAAAAGGGGCGTTAAGCCCCTTTTTTAATTCACTGTTTGCTGCGAATCGAAAACAAGAAAGCAACAGGCGGAAGTAACCAAAACATAGAGCCACCACCTCCACCGCCAGAATATCCTGGTCTATGAACAATTTTAGCCTTGGCAGGATTATCCTTAACCTTTTGTTTAAAACTCGAAAGTTGAAGATCAAGATTTTTAATCATTTGTTCTGTTGCCTGATTAAATCCTTTATGGCTATCTTCCCTTAAAGATTCAGCGCTATGCATAGCGGTTGAAAGACCTTTGATAAAACTGGTACCGGGTGCCCGAAACAACATACTTTTACTTTCAATGTCAAACACAACGGTATCGACCATTGTATGAGTATCATTTTTATCACCAGGCACAATATAGGCACCAATAATAGTCCAGTAACTCAAAGACAATAGGGTATCCTGAGTAAATTGAGTTTGGTCATAAGAAACTAACGCAACCACATCAACATTGTACATGGTTTTGATCTGATTAAGATTGGTAAAACTGCCTTTAGGGGTAAGGTAGGCTGTGGGGATAACTTCTATTTCACTGATAAACTGATGCTTTGAGAAATGCTTTGCCACAGTTTCAAGCAACAATTGCTTTTCAGTTTCAGTAATTGGAGATTTCATATATATTGATTTTTCGGGTACAAATGCGATACCGACTTTGAGAGGCAAACGCAAGGTAGGAATGTTAGGTTGCACCTCTCTTTCATTTTCAGTGGGATATAAATATTCCATGATACTGGTTTTGTTATGAACCGAACGATTCATACTGCAACCAGTGATAAATACAAATACAACTACAATAATTAATGTAAAAAGCCAATTGATTGTTTTCATGATTCCGCTCCTGGAATTAACTCATCGTACCAGTTGACAAGTATAAACTTTAGAAGTTCATTTTTTAAACAAGCAAATAACAGTTTAACTGATCACCAGATAAATATCATAGCGATGATTTTTACTACGGATTTGATGATTAGGCTTCATTTCATTTAAATGAGGAGCGCTTACAGGTCTTTTAACCACAACTCGTCCAGCAAGATTTTGTTTTTTGAAATAATTAATAGATTGAGTCAACAGATTGTCAGCATCAGGATCATCACCAACTAACAATTTGAACAAGCGCATTTCTTTTTTGACCAAAGCGGATTTCTTTCTCTGTGGAAACATTGGATCAAGATAGATAACATCAATCGGTTCGTTGATCATGACTTTGTTACTATCGTTAAAACCTAAAGACATCAGTTCAGACATTTGGCTATCAACCAGACGAAAACGATTTAAGGCGTCTTCCAACAACAAAAAAACCGCAAGATTTCTTTCCTGCATTAAAACCTGGCAACCTAATGTTGCCATAATCAAGGCATCTCGCCCCATACCTGCCGTAGCATCAAGAACTTTAGGTCTAAAATTGGGCTTACATCCAATGGCTTTGGCAATAGATTCGTTAGACTTGCTAACCCGTTTGGTTCTGAAAGCCAGTTCACCTTCGATAAAATCAAATGTCAGATGATGTCTGCGATCATCAAGCATCAGATTTAAACACAGGTGATTTTTATTCAAAGTGAAAATGGCCAGCTTTGAATCATTATCATTCAGTTCATCGAGCGAGTTAACAACTGCAAAGCCATAGGAGATGGCTAATTGTTTAAGCTGCTTAATGGTTGCCTGATCACAGTCGTCAGAAATTAATAGTTTAAACTGATCAATCATGCCGCTTTATCTGATTTAATCCCTGAATGACGTAATAATGCTTCAATGTCAGGCTCACGGCCTCTAAAGTCGACAAAAAGCTTCATGGGATCGGCAGAGCCACCCTTCTCCAATATTGTGGTCAAAAAGTGTCGGCCATTATCAGGATTAAGTACGCCCTTTTCTTCGAACAAGGAAAAGGCATCTGCTGAAAGCACTTCAGCCCATTTGTAGCTGTAGTAACCGGCAGAATATCCGCCTGCAAAAATATGGGAAAAACTATGTTGAAAGCGATTAAATTCAGGCGGAACAACCACAGCAACCTTTTCACGGATCTGATTTAAAACAGATTGAACATCCTTAATAGTTAAAGATTCTTGCATATGAATGGTTATATCAAACAAGGCAAATTCTATTTGCCTAACCATCATCATGGCGGATTGAAAGTTTTTTGCAGCAATTAATTTTTCAAGCATATCTGCTGGTAGTGAGACGCCCGTTTGATAATGGCCGCTAATTTGAGCAATAACTTCAGGGTGATAACAAAAGTTTTCCAAAAACTGACTGGGTAATTCAACCACATCCCACGGTACGTTAGATATTCCTGATGCGGTAAGTTCATCAACTTGAGTTAACATGTGGTGTAGTCCATGACCAAATTCATGAAACAGGGTTAGAACTTCATCATGAGTTAACAAAGCAGGTTTATCACCATGAGGTGGCGCAAAGTTACAGGTCAGAAAAGCAATTGGATGTTGAATACCATCTTTAATTTTAAAACGACCCTGATAGCTGGACATCCAGGCACCGCCTCTTTTGTGTGGTCTGGCATACAAATCAAGATAAAACTCTGCCATCAATTTGCCATCTTTGATAATTTGGTAGTGGCTGGCGTCTTCATGCCATAGCTTTGTGTCTTCTACCGATTTAAATTCAACAGCAAAAAGTCGGGAAGTCAGATCAAACATGCCCTGAATAACCCGGTTAGCCGGAAAATATTCACGCAGTTCCGATTGAGAGATCTCATAGGTTGCTTCTTTTAGTTTTTCACCATAGTAGGCTACGTCCCATGGCATAATCTCATTACATCCCTGATTTTCGGCAAAAAGAGATAATTCAGAAAACTCGTCTTTTGCCTGTTGGTGACAAGCATCATTTAATTCATATAAAAAGTTCAAAACTTGCTCGGCTGATTTTGCCATTTTGGTTTCAAGAGATAGTGCAACATAATTTGAAAATTCGAGTAGTCTGGCTTCTTCCTGTTTGAGAGATAACAGATCTTCAATAGGTTTACTGTTGTCAAACTTGCCCTGATCAAAACCTAATTCAGAAGCACGGGTTGAAAAGGCGTAATAAACTTCTTCTCTTAATTTACGATCATCGGCATAAGTCATTACAGCAAGATAACTTGGAATTTCAAGAGTAAGCAGATAGCCCTCTTTATTTTGAGCCTTGGCATTGGCGGACAACATATTCAATTCATTTTCAGGAAGCCCTTTTAATTCTGTGACATTGGCGATTAGTTTTGTCCAGCTCATGGTGGCATCCAGTAAATTTTGTTCAAAGCGGGAGCTTAATTCTGAAATCTGATTACGGATCTGCTTAAACCTTTCTTTTTTTTCATCTGATAGATCTAAACCCGATAATTTAAATCCCAGTAAAGCATCTTTCAAAATATGTACTTGGGTATCAGTTAAATTGATAACTTCTCTTTGATCGTAAAGATCATTCGTGGCTAAAAACAATCCCTGATGTTGGCCTAATTCGGAAGAATATTGGGTTAATAGGGCAAGCGCCTGATCATAGGCTTCTCGAAGAGGATTTGAATTACAAACATTATTTAAATGTGAAACGGCAGCCCAGGCTTTGGAAAGTTGGTTGTCTATTTCTTCAAGTGGAAAATAAAAGTTTTGCCAATTCTTGTTTTTAATATCAACAATTTTTTCAATTGCCTTTTTATTATCGTTAATTAGTTGTGAAATGGCTGGTACAACATGCTCAGGATTAATCTGGGCAATATGTGCGAGAGGGTTTTCTTGTAGCAAAGGGTTCTTGACAGTCATGATAAAATACTATTGTTTGAAATCAGTTTAGGTTGTTATAGTTTAAGGCTTTAAAAAATGAAAGCCAATAAGCTTTCAGTAATGTAAGTGATTATGTAACATTTGTTCTACTTACAGATCACTAAATTCTGATAAACCTGCTCAGAGGAATTTATGTCAAAATTTGATTATGACTATTTAGCCATCGGTGGTGGCAGTGGTGGTATCGCCTCGATTAATCGCGCAGCAATGTACGGAAAAAAATGCGCCATTGTAGAAGCCAGTCATTTAGGTGGTACTTGCGTTAATGTGGGCTGTGTGCCGAAAAAGGTCATGTGGTTTGCGGGTCAAATAGCCGAAGCCTTTAAACTGGCGCCGGATTATGGATTTGATATTTCGGTCAACGGATTAAATTGGCAAACATTGATAGAAAATCGTCAGGCTTATATTCATAGAATTCACCAGTCTTATGACAATGTCTTAAATAAAAACAAGGTAGATGTGATTCATGGTTATGGCGTACTACAGGATAAAAATAGCGTAAAAGTGGGTGATAGAATCATTACTGCTGAGCACATCCTTATTGCCACAGGTGGTGAGCCGATGATTCCTGAAATAACAGGAAAAGAGCATATTCTGGATTCTGACGGATTTTTTGAATTGCAAAGCCTTCCAAAATCTGTTGTTGTAGTTGGTGCCGGATATATTGCTGTAGAAATTGCAGGCGTACTTAATGCGCTGGGTAGCGAAACCCATCTGGTACTAAGAAAGGATAAGCCGTTAAGAGAATTTGATGAAATGATTTCAACGGCTTTAACTGAAGAGTTAATTGAGCAAGGAATCAGGTTACATAAAAAAACTCAAATTCAGACAATAGAAAAAAGTTCAGACGGCAATTTGCATTTGACAACGGCAGGTGAAAATTTACCACCGGTTGAAAAAGTGATTTATGCCATTGGCAGAAGCCCTAAAACCTATGAATTAAATCTGGAAAAAATCGGTGTCGATCTGGATGCGCACGGATATATTATTACCGATGAATTCCAAAATACCAGTGTCAGCAATATTTATGCTGTTGGCGATAATACGGGTAGAGCACAATTAACACCGGTTGCAGTGGCTGCTGGCAGAAGATTATCAGAGAGATTGTTTAACAATAAACCGGAAGAAAAACTGGACTATGAAAATATACCAACGGTTGTTTTCTCTCATCCTGCTATAGGTATGGTCGGTTTAACGGAAGAACAGGCCAGAAAACAATATGGAAATGAAGTAAAAACCTACCAATCAAATTTTACCGCTATGTACACAGCAGTAACGCAGCATAGACAGCCCACTAAAATGAAACTGGTTTGTGTAGGTGAAAATGAAAAAGTGGTAGGTGTGCACATTTTTGGTTTGGGCGCAGATGAAATGCTACAAGGTTTTGCTGTTGCCGTTAAAATGGGCGCTACCAAAGCAGATTTTGATAATACCGTTGCTATTCATCCAACATCTGCTGAAGAATTGGTGACAATGCGATAGTGATTAAAAAAATGGAGAAACTTTAATGCTATTTTGAAAATATTAGTTAAAATAAGCATTAAACCAGAGGAAAACCAAATTTCGTATGAATATCAGAACTTTTGAGAACCATCTTCCTAAATTGGGAGAAAGGGTTTATGTTGACCCTTCAGCCGCGGTAATTGGACAAGTAGAAATTGGAGATGATAGCTCCATTTGGCCAATGGCAACTGTAAGAGGTGATGTCCATTCCATTAAAATTGGTAATAGAACCAGTATTCAGGATGGTAGTGTTCTTCATGTTACCCATGCTGGTCCTTACGATCCGGAAGGGCACGATCTGATCA
>JAOUOC010000370.1 GCA_029880585.1 Gammaproteobacteria bacterium | reverse complement strand
CAAGAAAAGGCAGTTTTCGTCTTACCGTTTCCACTTCAGAGATATCAATTTCAGTCAGAATATATTCCTGTTCAGGTTCGCCTCTTGATAGGCATTTTCCCAAAGGAGTATAAACACTGGAACCACCGGTATAATCAAGATTATTACCATCATGACCAATGCGGTTAACACCAACCACAAAACATTGATTCTCAATAGCCCGAGCTTTGAGTAATGCTTCCCAATGTTCTTGTCTGACTTTAGGCCAACTGGCAATTACAAAAATTATTGAAACCTGCTTGCAAACAGGACGAAATAATTCAGGGAATCTCAGGTCATAGCAAATAAACAGACTGCTACTTATACCTTCCAAATCAAAAATAACCGATTGATTGCCTCGTTGGTAAACTGCGGCTTCTCCAGATGGCGAGTAGGGATAGTTCTTAATATATTTGCTTTGAATATTTCCCTTTCTATCAATATAAAGTCCGACATTTAAAAAATGATCATCCTGTTTTTCGGTAATTCCGGCAATCACATTGAGGTTGTATTGAGCCGCTAACTGACACAGTTTATTAGATGATTCACCATTAGGTTCTTCAGCAATTTTCTCAGCATTCATGGAAAAGCCGGTGTTGAACATTTCAGGGAAAACAATCAGATCACAGCCATCCTCATGCGCCTGTTTAAACCATTTTTCTGCTGTGCCTAGATTGGTCTGGCTATCTTCCCAAATACTGTTAAATTGAATGCTGGCTATTTTCATATCAAGGTTTTTTCAGACGTTGTTAATGAATGAGAGTATAAGGTAAGATGTTGCGATGATTCAAAGATAAAAATGAAATTTTGTAAAAAGAAATACATATTATTCTGATACCAGTATAAAGCATATGGCAATAAACCAGCAAAAAGCACAGCAAATCTGGCAAACAGTTTGTTCGATACCAAAAGGTAAAGTGGCAAGTTATGGACAAATTGCCGATTTAGCCGGATTGCCTGGGCGTGCAAGAATGGTTGGAAAAGCATTAGGTTATGCTCCTGAAGATATGAATGTTCCCTGGTTCAGGGTATTAAGAAGTAATGGTCAATTAGCCTTTCCATCAGGTTCTGAATCAGCCGAAAAGCAAAAAGGATTATTGCAGGAAGAGGGCGTGGTAGTGCTTAACAATAGGGTCAAGCTCAAGCAATTTGGCTGGCAACCGGAACTAACAGAATTACTTTCGTTGAAGTATTAAAATTCCTGTTCTTGTCGGTTTTATCTTAAAACAGTTTTGAAATTTGAGCTTAATTATGTTTTATTAGGAAAATAATGATATAAAAATTAATCGGGATCAGGTTATGACATTAATTTCAGGAGATCAGACGTTTCTTATTTGGGGTATGTTAACTGCATTGGTAGGATTTGGATTCTGGGCTGAGCAACACACCAAAATTGGTGCCAAGTTGACTGGTATTGTTGTGACCATGTCAGCAGCTATGTTGCTGGCAAACATCCGGGTGTTACCAATTGAATCCCAGGTTTACGACAATATTTTTAGTTTTCTGTTACCAACAGCAATCCCTTTATTGCTCTTTAGAGCAGATATAAGACGAATTATCAATGAAGCCGGGCAAACACTTGTTGCTTTTATTCTTGGCGTAATAGGTGTGCTACTAGGTGTGTTGACTGCGCATTTTCTCATTCCGGTTGGAGAATTTGCTGCAGAGACAGCTGGCCTTTATACCGCTACTTACATAGGCGGCAGTGCCAATTTTGCAGCAGTGACAGTGGCCTCAGAATTTCAAAAAGGTTCAGAGTTAACAGCCTTGATTGCTGCAGATATTATTGCTACCAATATTCAATTGATTGTCTTGATTGCACTGCCTAGTATTCTGATTATCAAACAATACTTTCCTGCTGAATTGACTCGAACAGAAAAAGTTGAAAAGCAAGCTGATAAAAATATGCCATATATCATCAAATCGTTAAATTTAACCGGACTTGCTTTGTCTCTTACACTGGCTATATTTTTGGTCGTACTGGGGAAGTGGATGGCTATGTTATCAGGTTCTGATGCTATGGCAATTCTGTTTACCACTGCTTTTGCGTTAATTATTGCCAATTTGATGCCAGGTGTG
>JAOUOC010000369.1 GCA_029880585.1 Gammaproteobacteria bacterium | reverse complement strand
TGCCAAATCATTACCGGCTGTAAAATGCTGATTGGTACTGGAGATAATGACAGACTTGATTGAATCATCAGTCTCTGCCAGTTTTAATAATCTGACCAACTCACCGTACATATCATCAGTCAGTGCGTTCATTTTCTCCGGTCTGTTAAGCTGAATTTCGCAAACTGAATTTTCTGTATTGGAAACAATATAATTATCTTTCAAAATCTGATACTCCACTATTCAGTCGGGTTTGAGCGTCTAATTGTTTTTTCACTGTCTGCGGCTACCGAAGCAAAAACTACATAGGCAGCTACATTTTGTGCCAGCGCTTCAGGGTCAACCTTATCCAGCGTATCATCAGCAGTGTGGTGAAGATCAAAATAGTCGGTGCCATCCTGACGTAAACTAAAGGCTGACATACCCTTTGCAAACATGGGGCTTAAATCAGGACCAGGACCGCCGTTATTATCCAGATAAACAATTCCCAATGGTTTCATCAGTTCAGCCATTACATTAACGGTTTCAAAATCAGCATCGGAAACACGAGAAGCAAAAGCATAAATTCTGCCTGCGCCAAAATCGGATTCTGCTCCGGTAATGTGATTTTCCAGATCATCCTCATGAGCAGCTGCATAGGCTTTAGCACCTACCAACCCTTGTTCTTCATTAGCCCAAAGAACAACACGAATAGTTCGCTTCGGTCGTTTTTCGCCATCAGCAATCAGTTTGGCTGCGGCCATTGTAATCGCCACACCTGCGCCATCATCAATTGCACCAGTACCCAGATCCCATGAATCCAGATGACCACCAATCACAATTTTTTGCTCTGGCAGAGATGCACCGGTAATTTCACCAATCACGTTGTAGGAAGTATATTGAGGGCCAGCATGAGAGCCCAGTTTTAATTTCAGTGTAACAGGCAGATCGCGTTTTAACATATTCATTATCAAGTCAGCATCAGGATTGGATATTGCAGCTGCCGGAATTTTATCAACGCCTTCTTCATATCGCATCATGCCCGTATGCGGCAAGCGATGTGAATCTGTTCCAATTGAGCGGATCACAACAGCAAGCGCACCTTTCTTTGAAGCTTCGGAAGCACCTGTCGAGCGAGCTTTAACTGCAGGACCATAACCTTTACCATTTTTAAATCTTTCCATTTTTCTGCTGATAAAAACGATCTTGCCTTTGGCTGAATCTTCAGGAGAAGCCATCAAATCTTCAATAGAATCAAACTGAACAATCTCTGCTTCAATGCCGTCTTCCGGAGTCGGTACAGAAAATCCCAGTGCAGTTGCATGCAATTTGTGTGCATAAGGTGAGATGATTTCGGCTGTTTCCTCTTTTCTGATCCAGGTATCAAAAGTTACCGGTTCTTTCCATACCTTATCAAATCCCAGTTCCTTGAATTTATTCATGCCCCATTCAACTGCCAAAGCATCTTGTGGCGTTCCCGCCATTCTTGGGCCAACCTCGGTTGTTAAGGACTCAAGTATTTCGTAAGCCAAATCACTTTTTAGAGCTTGATCCCGCAAATTGGCAATATGAGAATATTGCTCCTCGTAGGCTGATTTCATTTGTATAGCATTGCTGTCGTCCGTTTCATTCTGCTGATTTTCAGAAGATTGATCACAAGCTGATAAAACTACTATGAATGTAGTTAGCCATAATTTTTTAATAATTGCAGTCATCTATTGTTACCTTAGCATTTTTCTATAGGGTGAATTTTTCAAAGTCCATAGCTTACCAAATGAATGGATAAAGTGTAATATATAAAATTAATGGTTATTAGGCCAACGCAACAAAACCAACTTTTCAAAAAAGGGATTATTTAATGAACAATATCTATCAATTTGATGTTAAAGCAATCAACGGTGATACCATTTCGCTAGCGGATTTTAAAGGGAAAGCTCTGCTGATTGTTAACACCGCAAGCAAATGTGGCTTTACGCCTCAATACAAAGGGTTAGAGAAGTTGCATAAAGAATACAAGGACAAGGGTTTTGCTGTTTTGGGATTTCCCTGTAACCAGTTTGGTCAACAGGAGCCGGGCAGTGATGAAGAAATAGCGCAATTTTGTGATCTGACCTTTCAGGTCTCATTTCCCATGTTCAGCAAAGTTGAT
>JAOUOC010000104.1 GCA_029880585.1 Gammaproteobacteria bacterium | reverse complement strand
ATGCGGCGCAAACGGCAAAAGCAGTTACCAATACAATACCTTGAGCTGGTGTGTTCGCCAATTTGGCAATTTGAACGAGTCCGGCTTTGATCGGTTTTGTCATCGCCAGAATATGGCCAAATAACAAAATTAAAACCATTTGCATGGAAAAGCTAAGCAAGTTCCAAAAACCGCCACCCCAATAATTAGCCATTTGAGTAGCGCTTTGTTCTTCAAACACCATACCTGAGAGAAAAATAACTGCGGTAAGAATGATGGCAAAAAGAAAAGCATCCGGTAGCCAACGTTGCATTACCCGACTAAAAAAATCAGCACTTGCTTGTATCATAGTGATCCCCTTAATATTTTTAAATCATTGGGCTATTGCTATTGATAGCGGTTTGATCAGACGAATTATTCTTTTATAAAGCCAAATCGGCCAATGATTTTTCTTGCAGATAATCAATAATAACTAACACCTTATCATGCAGGCTTTGGCAAGCAAAAGTCAAATTGGCAATAAAAGCTTCTTCAGAAAGGTTTTCTTCATCAAGTATATTGGTTATTGATTTAACCGCCACTAATGGCGTTTTTAATAACATGGCAACCCAGGCAATGGCAGCGACTTCCATCTCTTTGGCAACCGCATTATTTTTTTCTATCATGACAATATCATCAGCATTTTTCTTTAATGATGAACCGGTTGAAATGACGCCCATTGGTAAATTCAGATCCTTTGCCATTTTGCTTATATCCAGTGCCGGGTAATAACCAATGGCTGATTCACAAAAATCTGGCAAAGGCACATGTCTGTCATGATAAACAAAGTGTTTTTTACTGAGATAGACTGTTCCGATTTCAGCACCTTTTTTGCCAAAACCGCCTGCAGTTCCGGCAGAAATAATCAGATCCGGTTTGAAATTTTTGATCGCAACATAAGTTGCCAGGCAGGCTGCTTCAGTACCAATATTATCCACCTGATAGCGTTCATCTTTGCCACTTACAACCAGCGTAATTTCTAATGATTTTGTCTGGCATTGGTAAAACTGCATCGGTATTTCATCTGCAAAATCCGAATGATGCGGTTTCATCTGCAATGAATTAATGATTAAACGGGCTTCATCTTCCATAGCCATGATAATGACAAGGCGCTGGATTGTGGAATTACTTTGACTCATGTTGATTCATTTAAAATATAAATTTCATTGGTGTTTCGCCAATAATGCTTGTAGTCCATACCAAAACCAAACACGTATTCATCGGGGCATTGTAGCTCGCAATAATTTGCTTTCAGATTTGGTATTGCTTTTCTTCTATGAATTTTTTCAATTAAAACCAGCGTCTTTACGGTTTTGGCTTTGTTCTTTTTGCATGCTTTTCCAATTTCGACCAATGTGTAACCTTCATCCAGAATATCATCAACGATGATCACATCTCGCCCCGAAACATCCAGTTGTGGCAAGGCCGTCCATTTTGCCATCGCCCCATTTGTTTCTCCCTGATATCGGGTCACATGGCAATAATCAATCTGCAAAGGAAAATTCAATGAAGTTAACAGTTTGCCAGCAAAGATCAAACCACCATTCATCACCACCAAAAAAATCGGATTTTTGTCAGCATAATCTTTTGTTAAACGAGTGGATAAGCGCTTAAGTGCCGCTTCAATTGCATCGCCACTATGTAATAATTTTGCCTGCTGTTTTATTTTTATTAAATCTTTTATTTGGTCCATGGCGTTTTCTCTTTTTTCGATATAATTTTCTGGATTATTTCTCGTATTTATTTCAAGACCACAGGGATAATATCACCACCTGGTGGTTTTGCCGAATTATCTGATTTTCCATCTCGCTCTTCATCCGATTGAGAATAACCACACTCAATACACTCGACAGACTTGCCCTGATCGACCAATACCAGCGAGTCCATTGATTGGCACTCGGGACAAACTGCGCCAGCAATAAATTTCCGATTGTTTTTTACCATCTGCTTCAATCCAGTGATTCTATTTCAGCTTGTAGTTCCAGCCATTCTTCTTCCAGTTCAGATAAATTTGATTTTAACGCTTTTGACTTTTCAATTAACACTATCATTTTGGCTTTATTTTCTTCCAGATACAATGAATTATCTGCCAAATCTTCTTCTATTTGATCCAGATCCTGTTGAATATTTTGCATTTTAGATTCAACCTGATTTAACTTTTTAACAAGCGGCGCCTTCTTTTGTCTGTTTTCAGCTTCCAGTCGTTTTTGTTCTTTTCGGTTTTTTTGACTGTTTTCAACCTTCAGATTTGTATCCGATTCTCCCTGTTGCGCTGATTGCCAATAATTTTGTTTTAGCCATTGTTGGTAATCTTTAATGCTGCCTTTAAATGGCTGCACCAAACCATCATTGACCAACCAGAATTCATCCACCACACTTTCCATCAAACGCCTGTCATGGGCAACAAGAATAACAGCGCCTTCATAAGATTGTAGTGCAAGCGATAGGGCTTCTCTCATTTCCAGATCAAAATGATTAGTAGGTTCGTCCAAAAGCAAAATGTTGGGCGCCTGTTTTACAATCATGGCCAAAACCAGTCTTGCCTTTTCTCCACCGGAAAAAGAAGCCACCTTTTCCAGCGCCTTATCACCATGAAAAGCAAAGCCACCTAAAAAATCCCGTGATTGCTGTTCATTCATTGACGGATCTATAGACTGAATGTGCCAGATAGGTGACTGGTCGGAATTGAGTTGTTCCAGTTGATGTTGTGCAAAGTAGCCAGGTTTGAAATGTTTGCCCCGATTCAGTTGTCCCGATAATGGTGAAAGCGTATCGCAGATTAATTTGATCAAGGTGGATTTCCCCTGGCCATTTCTTCCCAACAAACCGACCCTTTGACCAGCCTGCAAATGAATATCTATGTTCGACAAGACCGGCTGACTGTTGTAACCCACCGATACTTTTTCTAGATCAGCCAGCATACTGATACCCTTATCGATTGGCATAAAATCGAAGGAAAATTTACTTCTGATTTCTACTGCCGAAACCATATCCATTTTTTCCAACGCCTTGACTCGACTTTGCGCCTGTGTTGCCTTGCTGGCCTTGGCTTTGAAACGGTCAATAAAGGATTGTAAATGTTTGATCTGCTTTTGCTGTTTTTCGAAACTGGCCTGTTGCAACTCCTGTTTGGCTATTCTCTGTTTTTCAAAACTGGAATAATTACCCGTATATAAATCAATTCCCTGATTTTCAAAATGCAGTGTATGAGAACAAAAACTGTCTAAAAAATCACGGTCATGGGAAATAACCATCAACATGTTTTCATAACTTTTAAGATAGTCCTGCAACCATAATACCGCTTCCAAATCCAGATGGTTGGTAGGCTCATCCAGTAGCAAAAGATCTGCTGGTTGAAGTAAAGCCTGCGCCAGATTCAGTCGCATTCGCCATCCACCTGATAATGCTTTGACCGGTGTTTCAATCTGATTTTGGGTAAAGCTCAAACCGGTTAACAATTTAGCGGCAATGGCTGGCAAACGCCATCCGTCAATCGCCTCAAGTTTTGCATGAATTTCCGCAATCTGGTGACCATCTTCTTTTTGTTCAGCAATTTGTAGTTGCTGATTTAGTTGGGTGTATTCCCTGTGACCTTGGAGCACATAATCAATTGCCATTAACTCACTATCAGGTGTTTCCTGCTTTGCAATAGCTAATGTCCATTTTGGCGGTATTTCCAGTATTCCCTTTTCAGCGGATAACTTTCCCTGTAAAAGCTGGAACAGACTTGATTTGCCACAACCATTAGCGCCAATTACGCCAATTTTTTGATTTGGGTACAGGGTCAGATCAACCTGATTAACCAGTAGTTTGGCACCTTGATAAAGTGATAAATCTTTTAATCGAATCATGTTTAATATCGGATCCGTAATCCGCTTATTTCAAAAGAAGTGATATTCAGGCGGCGAATTCTATCACAGCCTTTTCTTTTATTATTTTTCTTTTCCAGAATGTCAGTCATTTTTCAATTGATAAAGCCCATAGACAAAACTGCCTGCCTGCTTGTTTTTGATTTTCAACCACTTATCATCCGGCTCAAACAAGGCAGTCTGTTTTTCCTGCTCAACATACACCAACCCATTCGGTTTAATGTGCTGATGTAAGGATTGAAACACAACGGGTAACAAGTTTTGATGAAAGGGCGGATCGAGAAAGATCAAATCAAATTTTTTATCGTTCTGATTTAAATATTCTGCGTAAGATTGATTTATAACTTCCATATTTTCTATCTTTAGCGATGACTGGTTGGCTTTTAGTTTCTGGCAAACTTGCGCATTGTTATCAACCATAACCACTGCAGCCGCTCCTCTGGAAATCGCTTCAAAACCTAAAGCGCCACTTCCGGCAAATAAATCAAGGCACTCAGATCCATGAATATCATAAGCTAACCAATTAAATAAAGTTTCCCTGATTCTATCCAGCGTCGGTCTCAGACCCTCAGCCGAGGCAAAAGAAATTTTTCTACCACGCATTTCTCCGGCAATTATTCTCAAGCTTGATTCAGGGGTTTGTTTTGAAGTTTTTTTCATGTAGCAAGGGCGGGGCGTATAACCCCCCGTGTTTTGGATAGTATCAATTATACGTCTTTCTGCTGGCTAACCAAACTTTGTTTTTATTGACGCATAACTGAACACCATTACCCAAGCTGTGAATGCAAGGCATTAACAAATCTGGACAATACAGCTCTTTGCTCTGCGGATAATTGGGTTGAGTTCAGTTTCTTTGAAAGTTTTTTAATAATTTCATCTACTGGCATGTTGGAAAACTGCTCATCAAACTGTAATTCTTGATAGGCATTTTGCAATTCACTCTCTCGTTTGCTTTTGTCTTCCAGTTGATTTTTTTCAATCGCCAATTTTTGCTGCAGGTTTTCTGCTTCAATTCTTGCTCTTTCAGCCAATTGGCGTTTTTTCTCTTCCATAATGGCCATACGTTTTTCTTTTATTTTTTCCAGTTCCAATTCCGCCTTTCTGGCTTCAGCGCTTGCCATTTCATTTTCACTTCTTGAGGCTGCTGTTGCCTCAAGTTCCTGCTGTGTTTTTAATTTGTCTCTTTCCAGAGTTTTATAATCAATAATTGCCTGCTGGAGTGTCTGATACATTTCATTCACCTTTTGCTGTATTTTTTCAATTCGGTAGTAAACGTGGAATTTGTCTGACTGGGTTTGGGTAATAAAGCGCATTTCTTTTTGTGCTGCCTGCAGCTTGATCAGATCAAATTTCGATTTGTTGATGAGGGCTGTTTCAAATTCTGCCAGATATTTGTGTGCAACCCGGTACCATTCAGCCTGGGCTGAATCTTCTTTGGGTAACAAAAAACTGTTAAGGGTTTTTTCAACTTGTAACATGGTAAAGTTGGGAGAATCTGAAGATTCGACCAGTTTTTCTATTGCTTTTAGTCTCTCTTCAACCTGATGTTGAGATTTAAGCCAGTGAGTTGCACCTTCAAAACCAAATCGCTCCCACAACTCTTTTAAATCACGAAACTTTATCGTCAGGGATATTCTGGTTTTGATAGCTTGTGCTTTTAATTGTGAGACAAGCTGTTGAATTTTTTCTTTATCCATTGCCATAAACTTATTTTCAAATTCCGTTTGCTTATTGTCAGCCTTTTGATTATAAACTATTAATCCACAATAGTTCACTATTCGTATTGTTGTTTAGTATAGAACAAACTGTTTTTAACAAGGCTAATCATAAAGGAAAAAATATGAAACGCTGTGAATGGGTTGGCAAAGATCCAATATACATTGAATATCATGACACGGAATGGGGTGTACCTGTCTATGATAGTGAGTTGCTTTTTCAACATTTATTGCTGGACGGTGTGCAGGCCGGTTTGAGCTGGATAACCGTACTAAAAAAGCGAGAAAATTATCGTACCGCATTTGATAACTTTAATATTGAAAAAATGGCCGGATTAACCGATGAACAGCTTGATAAACACCTTCAAAACCCGGGGATCATTCGCAACAAACTTAAAGTCTACGGCTTTAGAAAAAATGCACAGGCTTATTTAAAATTGAGTGAAAGTCAGGATTTCTCCGAATTTTTATGGCAATTTGTTGGTGGTAAACCTTTGGTTAATCATTGGCAAGATATCAGTCTGGTACCAGCTAATTCCAAAGAATCTGATGCGATGTCAAAAGCACTCAAAAAAGCTGGATTTACTTTTGTTGGCACAACCATTTGTTATGCCTTTATGCAAGCTGTTGGCATGATCAATGATCACACCACAGATTGCTTTCGCTATGATCAATGTTGATCTCATTTACAATTGATTGACCAGATCATAGATTAAACCCGCCTCAGGCTTTTCAATAACTTTTGCAACAATCTTACCTTCTTTTAACAGGAAGAAGGTAGGCGTGTATTTTACTTCAAACTGATTTTGATATTCTGCCGGAACAGTTTTTTTAAAATCGACGGCAATCATTTTTAAGCTACTGAATGTTTGAGGCGATTCTTGCAATATTTTCAAAAAACGACCAACTTCTCTTTGGCTATCGGGACACCATACGCCAAAAAATATCACCATTTCGCTTCCATCTAGCTTATTGATCTGATTTATCTCATTTTTATCAGGCTGATAATCCTCAAAGTGACGATTGAAAAGCGGAAAATTTGATAATAATTTTGTCTTGTCAATTTCTCCAACAAACCCCATACTACCGAGCTCATTTGGCCATTTTTTATCTGTACTGGCACAGCTGCTAATCAGGCATATAATTATCCCGACTAAGGAAAAAATTTTGATTCTTTTAAGTGACACATAAACTCCTTTGTTCAATATTCTTTCGTCACGTACTATAATCACAGAATCTGTTTGGAATGTAAACTTAATGTGAAGCATTCAACTTTTAGAAGATAACATAATGAATGACAAGATAAATACAATGATCAGCAATCTTCAACGTTTCAGGATTAATAACAAAGATGTTATTCTCGAAGATGACATTGTTGCTGTTGAAGAGCCCTTGCTGGTTAGCATCGAACATAACAATGTTATCACAAACTTTTCCTTGCTAATGCGAACCCCTGGCCATGATAAGGCGCTTGTTTATGGTTTGCTGGTGTCGGAAGGCATTATTTCTCGAAACAGTGACGTTGACCAGCTGGTTACCGAGTCCGTTGATTCAAAAAATGGTGCTAATCAAATTCTTGTTACCCTTGCACAATCGGTTACTTTTGAACCTCAATCGAATTCAAGACAACTTCCCAGTTACTCGGCCTGTGGTTTATGTGGAAAAAACAGTTTGCAAGCTCTGGAATTAAAATCTAAATTTCCTCTTAAAAAGGTACATAGCAAACTGGATAGCAAGTTTATTAATAACGTTGTTAAACAGTTATCCAGCCAACCGCTGTTCGCCTCATCTGGCGGGGCCCATGTTGCCGGCTTAATCCATGAACAGGGTGGTGTTCTTTTACCAGATTTTGCTGTTTACTTTGAAGATGTAGGCAGGCACAACGCGCTTGATAAATTGATTGGTCACGAACTGATCACCAACAAATTAATGCAATCCGGCATTGTTGTTTTATCGGGAAGGGTTAGTTTTGAAATGGTGCAAAAATCCGTTATGGCCGGCTTTTCTGTTATTCTAGCGTTGGGCGCACCAACCAGTTTGGCGATTCAGGCAGCAAAGCAATTTCAGGTTTCGTTAATTGGATTTGCCAAAAAAGATGGTTTCAATCTTTATACCGCTGACAAAACGTTGATTAACTACGCTTAAAAGGGTATTTTGTTTATCTCGCATTTTTTGAATTACAGAGATCATAATGTCGGAGAATTTATCAAAATTATCAGCCCGCAAAGGTTTAAAAGAAAACCTGTTTGAAGCCATTCAGGAATATACTGCTGATCCTGATAATATCAAGCAAATTGCCAAATCATGGAAAATCGGTGAAGCGCCCGTTTATTCTGCCGCCACCAGTTACGACTTTATCACTGGCAATCAAGCCAATAAAAAAGCCTATGTGTGTAACGGTTCTTCCTGTCTCTGTGCTGGTGAGCAAGATCAAGTCAGTGAAAAACTATCTGAATGTTTCGGTGCTGAAAATATTGGTCATATGACTTGTCTGGGTCGCTGTCATGAAAATGCGGCTTTTCATATTAATGGTGTTAACTATTCTGGTGATGCAATTAATCACCTTGATGACATTCTAGATAATCAAACGGCAAAAACTGATAATTTATCGCATGATAACTATGCTGTCACAGCGCTGACTGAAACGCCCATTTTGACAAAACCAATTGGCAATTTGTCTGATTTCTATCAACTCTTTAATGAATTGATCCAGCAATTTAGTCGTGAAGATCTGTTAAAACAAATGATCGAATCAGGACTGAGAGGAAGAGGTGGCGCCGGATTCCCTGCGGGTATTAAATGGCAGTCCTGTGCACAGATTATAGATGATCAAAAGTATATTGTTTGTAATGCCGATGAAGGTGATCCCGGTGCGTTCAGTGATCGTTATTTGTTAGAGCAACAACCCCATCTGGTTTTGTTTGGTATGCTGATATCCGGTTATCTGGTCGGCGCCAATCATGGTGTTCTTTAC
>JAOUOC010000368.1 GCA_029880585.1 Gammaproteobacteria bacterium | reverse complement strand
GATTGAAGAATTTAGAAAAGGACTACTTCAAAAAGAGGCTGAGTTATCCCAACGAGAAGAGCGCATTGTTCGTGAAGAGGAAAGACTTAATCTGATGAACAAAAAGCTCATATCACTTCAACAAAAGTTCTATCACGATACTGGTGAAAAACTGGAAGAAATCGGTGAAGCCAGACAGATCAAGAAAGATTATGAACACATGCAACAAGCGGTTATCGATGCTAATGATAGAGTCAATAATTGGCTGTTCTTGATTGTCATTTTAGGAGCCTGTTTTTTAGTGGGCATAATGTATTTGATCGTTGCTGGGATGAAGTATTCTCGTCACAGGACAGATATGGAGACTGCTATTAAATTAGTTGAAGAAGACAGAAAGCTCTTATCAGATAATTTTGATAAAAAGAATCGATGAAAAAAGTGGGATATGAGCCTACTCCATTTTGATAGATGGAGTAGACTCATGGGTTTCATCTAATCAAAAAGATTTGGCTTTTTGGGCGGAAGTTTTTGAAAAAGTACTGGCTCGTTAATTGAAATTAGCCAGCCACGATTATTCCCACTTTTATATTCAGCAAAACCATGACTTCTTAATACCTGATATAAAGTCCTTTTATTTTTTGCAGGGATATTTAGCTGTCTACAGTATTCAAGGTAAAAGTCATATATACGGTTGCCCGTAATAAATTTTTCTTTTTCATCCTGTTGAGTTTTTTCAAGCTTACAATCTGTTAAAAAACTGAAAACTGAATTATTCATTTTTTTCAGTTCAACAGATGCATCTGTTATTTTTTTTGACTCAGTTAGCTTTCTATTTTTCAGCAGTCTTATAGCGCCTTCAAGTATCAGTTTTAGAACAGCAGGTCTTTCTTGTAGGAGCGACTCTTCGAAATCTTCTTCTACTTCTTCATATGAGAACAATTTGTTGAAATTAATAATCATGAAGCGTCTCAAGAAACCATAACTTGAATCTGATCCTGAGTTTGGTAACTCATTAGTTGCACAGATATTGATTGGAAAATTATCTGTCTCCACAGAGGGCAGATATTTTCTATCAAAGGAAAGCTTTTCTCTGCTGATGAATATCTTTAGTTTGGCTGTATCAAGCTTTTGGGGATTTAGCTCTGTTGCAATATTGAGTAATTTCCCTGTTGTAATCCCTATTTTATTATCATTGTTTATTTCATGTAGCATGACACTCGAGATGTTTTTACTGCCTAAGGTTTCCCTTATGAGGTTAAGTAAAGTTGATTTTCCATTACTGCCATAGCCTACAAGCATGAGCGCTTTTTCCAGATTAATAATAGATTTAGGAATTAGGCAGGAGCCAAGAAACTCAAAAAGAGCCAGCACTGCTTCTTTTTCTTCAATCACATTCTCGAAATACTCCATAGCATTTGTTGTATCAATATCAGGATCATAGTCGTACGGTAATTTGTAAGTAAATCGATATTTTAAATCGTGAGGTATTGATTCTATTGAATCATGTGTGATCTTAAGACATTTGCTTTTTAAATTTATAATAATTTGATCTCTGAAATCGTATTCAGAGAGAAATTCATCAAGCAGCTCATCCTTTATGCGATCTATTAAAGGCGCTATACCTACCATTTTTTTACCAGCTGAGGAACAAATACATTTTTGAATAAAGTATCTTAGGTTACTGATATTATTAATAGTTTTCCAATAGCCATTTACATATAAATGAATTAGACCATCTATCTTTCCTAATGGAAAAATGCAATTATTAAGTATGTTGGTAAGATAATGCTCCATTTTTACATGACTAATATCTTGAAAAGTCAGCTTTGGCATATGTTGAGATACAATATCTATCACATTAAAAATATTTTCATCATCACATGAAATATTACTTAGTATCTCTTGCTTATCTATACTCGGTATCACTACCTCTTTTGTATCCTGATTATTGTTATTGTTAGGTTTATAAGTTTTTGCATTATAGAATCCTTTTTCCCCACAACTGGAACATGCCATGAATAAAGCATTCTCATTTATTTTTTTTATAAATGCTGAGGGATTACTATCACCATGCCAGATACAATGTACACCTTTTTTATCGCCAACCTTCATCATTTGATGAAGGCTGCCAGCTGTATAAATTTTACCATTAGA
>JAOUOC010000103.1 GCA_029880585.1 Gammaproteobacteria bacterium | reverse complement strand
AACTTTGAATCTTTCACGGGGCCTGGTGTTTCTGCTCTGTATAGCTGCATTCCACCAATCCCTAACATTGGTAATATGGCCACAGCTAATACGATAATACCCATTCCACCTAACCATTGGAGCTGTTGCCGGTAAAACAAAACCGCATGTGGCAAATCATCCAGCCCTACAATAGCTGTTGCTCCGGTTGTTGTCAGCCCTGAGAATGCTTCAAATACTGCTGATGACAGATTAAAACCTGGAATATTACTTAAATATAATGGTAAGGCTGCAAATAGACTTAACACGGTCCAGAAAAGTACCACAACTAAAAAACCATCCCTTGCTCTTAGTTCTCCAGTAATCTTTCTTCTTGGAATGAAAAGCATCATTCCTACACTTAAACTTATCAAAAACCCAATGAAGAAAGCATAACCACCACCATCCGCATACAGGATAGAGACAATAAACGGTGGTATCATCGAAATACTGAAAATCATTAACAGTATGCCGAGAATTCTTATGATTAATTGAATTTGCATGTTTATTATTTATCAGAAAAAACTTAAATCTACCTGGAACAACTGTTCCACATCTTTTACATATTTTTTATCGATCATAAAAAGGATCACATGATCGTCAGTTTGAATAACAATGTTATGGTGTGCAATTATTACTTTATTTTCTCTTACAATTGCCGCAATTGTTGTCCCAGGTGGTAATTCAATTTCACCTATAGCCTTACCAACAACCTTTGAAGTATCTTCCGTTCCATGAGCTACTGCTTCAATCGCTTCAGCTGCTCCCCTTCTTAATGAATGGACGTTGGCAACATCACCTCTACGAATATGTCTTAATAAACTACTTGTAGTAGTATGTTGTGGTGAAACGACAATATCGATTGATTCACCATGCAATAAATCTGTGTAAGCACTATTGTTGATCAAAACCATTGTTTTTCTGACACCCATCTTTTTAGCCAGCAATGCTGACATAATGTTTGCTTCATCTTTATTGGTTACTGCTATAAACAGATCCATCAAATCAATATTTTCATCAACTAACAATTCTTTGTTACTACCATCACCATGTAAAACAATCGTATTTTCAAGTTCGTCACTTATAGACAATGCTCTTTTGGATTGCGTTTCTATCAACTTTACTTCAAAATTTTCCTCCAGCGCTCTTGCTAAACCCTTACCTATATTCCCGCCTCCTACTATCATTATTCTTCTGTACGGGTTTTCAAGTTTTTGTAACTCACCTGTTATTTGTCTAATGTGATGGCTTGCTGCGATAAAAAATATTTCATCATCTGCTTCTATTACTGTGTCACCAGTGGGGAGTATGGCTTTACCTTTTCTAAAGACAGCTGCTACTCTTGTTTCAATATTGGGCATATGGTCTTTTAATGCTGACAGTGCATTGCCGACCAGCAGACCACCGTAATAGGCTCTAACTGCAACCAATTGCACCAACCCATCTGCAAAATCCACCACCTGAAGCGCACCAGGATTTTCTATCAATCGTTTAATGTATTTAACAACTGATAATTCAGGGCTGATGACATAATCAACAGGAAGGTTTTTTGCGTCGAATAGCTTATCATACTTCAAATAAGCGCTATTTCTGATTCTGGCTATCTTGGTGGGCGTTTTAAATATGGAATAAGCTACCTGGCAGGCGATCATATTAATTTCGTCGCTGTTGGTTACTGCAATCAACATATCTGCATCTTCTGCTCCGGCTTGTTCCAGAATTTCAGGATGTGACCCATAGCCAATAATTGTTCTCAGATCCAGGTGATCCTGCAGAGAGCGCAACTTTTTATGGTCAATATCCACCACTGTAATATCGTTGTCTTCGCCAGCAAGATTTATTGCCAGTGTCGCTCCAACCTGACCTGCGCCTAGAATAATAATTTTCATTTTATGACGACCTGTTTTGGTTAGCTCATTTTAAAATTTTTACTATGCTAACATTCATCCGCAACATTATATTGCTTTTTTACACCTTCTTTATAGCACATAAATAAAATCCGTCCATGTTTAATTCGTTAGGTAATATTTGAATTCCTGCTTCAGCTCTGTTTTTAATATCGCTTGTGAAATCAATCGGCTCTTCACAAAATATTGAATCATATTTCTCTGACAACCATTTCATTTGCCTTTCATTTTCTTCCTTTAGCACAGAGCATGTTGCATATACCATTATTCCGCCGGATTTTAACATAGTCCAGCAAGCGTCTATTAATTCTCGCTGTAATGTAACTAACGCTGCTATATCCTTTTCTTTCCTGTGTAATTTTATATCCGGATTTCTACGTATTACCCCGGTTGCCGAGCAGGGCACATCAATTAAAATTCTATCGAAAAGCTGATTGTTCCACCATTTATTAATATTCGATAAATCACTGATAACTAACTCGCAGCTTAAATTTAATCTCTTTAAATTTTCTTTTATTTTTTCTGATCTTGACTCGTCTTTCTCTACTGCAATTAAATTAACCTTTGGGCTTCTTTGTAATATATGAGTTGTCTTGCCGCCAGGTGCCGCACAGCCATCCAACACATATTGACCATTTTCAATATTTAAAAAATCTACCGCTAGTTGTGCAGCTGCATCCTGAACAACAAACTCTCCCTCATTAAAACCTGGTAATTCATTTACATTTTTGGCAGTTTGAAGAACCAGTGCATCTTTTGCATATTCGTGTTTTTCCGCAATCACATTATTGGCTGCCAACTTGTCTTGATAATCATCCCTGCTTATTTTTATCGTATTGACCCTTATAGTCATTGGCGCTTGCTGATTATTACCTTCTAAAATATTTTCATATTCCTTTGGATAATTGTTTTTAATTGTATCGATTAACCATTTCGGATGTGAATATTTATATAAATTATTATTATTTAATTTAAATTCAATCTCTTCCCTTGTTCTCTGATAGTTTCTTAAAACTCCATTTACCAAACCAGTAGCCCATTGTTTTTTGATTTTCTTAGCCAGATTTACTGTTTCACTGATGGCAGCATGGTCTGCTGTTTTTAAATGCTTTAATTGATAAAGTCCTATAAGAACTATGATTTGTATATCCTGGTCTTTTTCTTTCAGTGATTTGCTGACAAGTACCTTTTGAACTTCTATCAGCTGATGGTAAAAACGTAAACAACCATAGGTGATCTGTTTTGCTAACCCTGTTTCTCTTTCATCATTTTTGTCTGTCTTGTCATTATTCTTTTTATAATTATTTTCGCCTAAAACACTATTAAGCGATTTTCCGTTGATAATTACTTCGCATAGCCACGATAATGCAAGTTCTCTACTGTTTTTTTGTTTCACTGAACAAACATCCTTACTCAAAACTCGCAACTTTTTCCAGCCATTGCTGCCGACCATTCAAAAAATCAGCTACGCTCATTGGTTTACCGCCTTCAACCTGAAGCTTTGTTATTTTTAATACTTTTTTATCTCCACAAACAACATCTATGCCTGTTTTGTTATATCCCGAAATGTAACCAGCTTTTTTGTCACTCACTTCATCCTGCTTTAATACTTGCCACACTCTTATTTTGTTGTTGTCCAGAAAGGTATAACTCACTGGCCATGCATTAAAGGCTCGTACTTTCCTTTCAATTTCTTCTGCCGTCTTTTCCCAATCTATTCTGGCTTCTTCCTTGCTTAATTTGGCCGCATAGGTTACCAATTCACTATTCTGTTTTTCGCCAGTATTTTCTATATCAAAGATATTAAGATATTCACAAATTGTACTGCCACCCAATACACTTAATTTGTCATGTAAAGTAGAGCCAATATCATTATTTTCTATTTTTATTTTCTTTTTTAAAAGCATATTGCCCGTATCAAGCCCCTTATCCATTTTCATAATGGTTATGCCTGTTTCTTCATCGCCTGCTTCTATTGCTCTGTGAATTGGGGCTGCTCCCCGCCATCTGGGTAATAATGAAGCATGGATATTTATGCAGCCATATTTTGGAGTATTCAAAACTGCTTCCGGCAATATCAGACCATATGCTGCAACAATCATTATATCTGCCTGATATTCTTTTAACCTGTTAATCGCCTCTTCAGATTTGAAATTAGCTGGTTGTTCAACCGGAACATTATTCTCTATAGCTAACTGTTTTACTGGGCCAAATACTATTTTTTTCCCTCTCCCACTCGGGCGGTCGGGTTGACAATATACAGCTGCTATTTCAAATTTTTGCTCAAGTAAAGTCTCAAGTGCTTTTGCTGCAAAATCAGGCGTTCCCGCAAAAATAAGTCTTAATTGGTTACTAGACATTTATCTTTTTCTTTCTCTTTGTTCTTTTTCAATCTTTCGACGGATTTTCTCTCTCTTTAATGGAGAAAGATAATCTACAAATAATTTACCTTCGATATGGTCATATTCATGTTGAATACAAACTGCCAATAATTCATCTGCATCCATAGCAAACTCTTTTCCATTTCTATCAAATGCTTTGATAGTGACCTCATTGGCTCTTTCAACCGTAGCGTATACGCCTGGAAACGAAAGACAGCCTTCATCCATTTGTTCAACGCCTCGTTTATCCGTAATTTCCGGATTAATAAAAACCAGTGGTTGATCATTGTTTTCTGATACATCGATGACAAAAAAACGTTTATGAATGTTGACCTGTGTAGCCGCAAGCCCTATGCCAGGCGCCTGATACATGGTTTCAAACATATCATCTATTTGCTGCTGTAACCCGCTACCAAAATCTTCAACTGGCGTTGCTTTTTGTCTTAAACGGGGGTCTGGATACTCAAGAATTTCCAATATTGCCATAAGTCTGTGACACAAGTTCTAGTAATTTAGTAAGTAATACTGCTAAGATAATGATCATACAAGAAATTTTATTTCATTTCATTAGCCTGGCAGACTGGTTTTTTTACTCACTTTTAGGCTAAAATGAGTAATATTCGGAAATTTAATTATACCTTATTAAATGACTGTAAGGGAAAAATAGCTATGAAACATTTTATTAAGGCAATATTAATCCTCTGTTTGGGGTTTAGCTTCAATACCATCAGTGCAGCGGAATTTAAAACTGACAGACCGGAATTCTATGTTGTTCAACCCGGTGATACCTTATGGGACATCTCGCAAATGTTTCTTAACACCCCCTGGTCATGGCCAGAAATCTGGTATGTTAATGAACAAGTTGGTAATCCGCATTTGATATTTCCTGGTGATATTATCGCCTTGGTCTACGTCGATGGCAAAGCCCGACTATCTATAGGCATTCCAGAAAAAGAAAACGAAGAGTCAGTCGAAATTAAAACAGCTAGCGGTGTTGTTAAGCTTATTCCAAAACCACGTGTTTTGTCTTCTGGCGAAGCTATCTCAACGCTTCCCCTTGATGTCATAGGGCCTTTTCTGACCAATGCGCAAATTGTTTCAGATGACGATGATCTTGATGATGCCGCTTATATAGTCAGTTACACAGAAGATAGGCAATTGGGTTTTTCAAATAAGTTAGCCTATGTAAGAGGCATATTTGAACAAGATAAAGATGCCAGTAAATTCACTTTTTACCGGCAAGGAAGGGATTTTAGAGATCCTAAGACAGGTGAGTATCTGGGTACTGAAGCTGTTTATCTGGGCGAGGGTCTTAAAATAAAAACGGGCGATCCTGCTACATTCAGAGTAACAAAAAACGAGCTTGAACTTAAAAAATACGACAGAGCCTGGCCAACCAATAATGACCAGATTCAATCTGTTTATTTCCCGCATGCGCCTTCTGATTTTAAAGGAGGCCAAATTGTTGCTGTCTATGGCGGTATGGTACAAATTGGTCAATATGATGTTGTTGTCATCAATCGCGGTATTCGCGACAATATCGAAGTTGGTCATGTGCTTTCAATATTCAAAAAAGGTGATGAAGTTTTCGATGAGGAAGATACTGCAAGAAGTTTCATTTCTGCTATTGACCGTCATGTTGACTTGCCTGATGAACATATTGGTCGTCTAATGGTGTTTAGAACCTTTGAAAAGGTCAGCTTGGCGCTCGTACTACAGGCAAAAAAGAATATTCATGTTAATGATAAGGTTACTATGCCAATCGAGTAACAAACAACAGGATCTGCAAAGGAATGCAAACTTCAAATACCACTGATAGCTTTATATATGCATTAGCACTTAAGTCTATCAAAGGCTTGGGTAATAGAAGTATTGCCAGGTTACATAACCACTTCAAAAGTTTTTCACATGTTTTTGAAGCCAATGCGGCTCAATTGGCTTCTGTTGATATTTCCTCAACCATCATCAGACAGATCCATACTTTTGATTTTTCATCTCTTGAATACATTTATGACTGGCTCGGCAAACCCTATACGCATGTCCTGGCTATTGACAACCCGCTTTATCCTCCCCAATTGAAAGAGATTTATGATCCCCCTGCCGTAATTTTTGCTGTCGGTGATATTTCTCTTTTGACAAAACCACAAATAGCAATCGTTGGTACTCGTAACCCATCTCCACAAGGTTTACACAATACAGCTATGTTTTCACAACAAATTTGTGAACATGGCCTGGCCGTTACCAGTGGTTTAGCTGCTGGCGTGGATGGTGAAGCTCATCGTGCAGCAATTTCTTGTAAAGGTCATACAATCGCTGTGGCTGGTACCGGTTTAAATCGGGTTTATCCTGCCAAGCATCGTGAGCTGGCTCATCAAATAGCGCGTAAAGGACTTATTATCTCTGAGAATTTTCCTGATGATCCAATTCATCATGGCAGCTTTCCTCAAAGAAACAGGATTATTGCCGGTTTATCTCTTGCAGTTTTGGTTGTTGAGGCTGCAGCAAAAAGTGGTAGCCTTATAACTGCTCAATCAGCGATTGATGAAGGAAGAGAAGTCTTTGCTCTTCCTGGTTCTATTCACAGCCCTTTATCTAAAGGTTGTCACAAACTTATTAAACAGGGCGCCAAACTTGTTGAATCAATTGATGATATTCTTGAGGGCTTAACTATTGTTGCCAAGCGTCAAATCGATAATAACAAGCAGAGCATCGCACTCGAACCGACAATGCAAGCCTTGCTTGATACTATAGATTATGAGGTAACGCCACTGGATACCATAGTCTCACGAAATCAATCCAGTGTAGATCAGGTTGTTAATCACTTACTTCAATTGGAGCTTGATGGTTATATTATAAATTCTTCTGGTGGGTACATTAGACAATCAAGTTGAATTTCTGGTAACTGGAACCTGTATTTCAGGCTGTTTATAAAAGTTTTTACCATCCTGTTGTCTTTTAAATCGTTTGTATCCCCACTGGTACTGCTCCCTATTTTTGTTAATTATTGTTTCCATTTTTTGATTCATCTTGTCATTAAAATCATCAACATTATCAATAGATTCCATATTTTCGCTATCTTCTATACTAATTTTAAACCCTTTGTTTTGGTCTCTTATACAAGCTGCGAAAAGTAATTTAGCATCTGTCTTTCTTAACAGTTTGTGTAGTAGCGTCATTGTATAGGCTGATTTACCAAAAAACTTGCTAAATATTCCCGCACCTTTTCGTGGAGCTTGATCTGGTAAAATCATCAGAATTGACCCTTTTTTTACTGCCTTTAATAATCCTAAAATGCCTTTTGGATCAGTAGCAAACAAGTTTCCACCAAATCTTTTTCTCGCTTTATGCATAATGTCGTCAAAATGCGCATTTTTTGCAGGACTATACATAGCTGAACTATCATAATTTATTTGTAGAAAATTCCAAAAAAGTTCCCAGTTCCCAATGTGTGGAACCGCAATAATAAGTGGTGTTTTTTTACTATAAATTTTGTCCAGATATTCCTTACCTTCTACTTCCTTTATCAAATCAACGTTAGTTTGCTTGCATCCGAACCAGGCCTCGCCCATTTCCAATGTCAACATTACATATGATTTAAGCGTTTGGTAGGTGATTTTCTCAACCTCTTCATTGCTCATTTCAGGATAACAAAGTTGCAAATTTTTTCTAATTGTTTTTATACTTTTGGAATTAATTGCAAGTCTAATCTTTGCTATCAGGCTGGCTAATAATGCCTTCAAAGAATACGGCATTATTTTGCTGATGTGAAGAAGACTAATAAATAAAAAACATCTACAGGTATCTGAAAACGAACTACTGCGCATAACTGCCCACACGGATTTAAATGAAGTACAAGCCTAGACTATTATCAACTCTTTTTAAAGTCCAATTTTTTAATAGTTGCCACCCCTATCTCACTAATACTATTAAAACTGTCATATGTTAGCAAATAACTTTTCTTCACTGAGTTTATTTATATTCTGTATATTTAAAAACTTATTCAAAGGAGATTTGAATCTGTTTCCTTTTTTCTTGTTTTTGCATGCTTTCGAAACCGCTCGTAACTCCATAAATACTGCTCTTTATTTTGATTTATTATTAACTCCAGTTTTTTATTCATCTTGTCATTAAATTTATTCATGTCTGTAATAGATTCTATTTCATTACTATCTTCTATTCTTATGTTAAACCCTTTATTTTTATTTCTAATGCAATCTGCAAACAATAATCTAGCGCCACTTTTTTGTAAAATTTTATGCAATAAAGTCATTGTATAAACTGATTGTCCAAAAATTTCACTGTAG
>JAOUOC010000367.1 GCA_029880585.1 Gammaproteobacteria bacterium | reverse complement strand
GTTGATGACAGGCCGTTTGGTGGTGGACCAGGAATGTTGCTAAAAGTTGAGCCATTGAAAAAGGCAATTACTCAGGCGAATTCAAAACAAAATGGTCATGTGGTCTATCTGTCCCCACAAGGGAAAAAGATGGATCACAAAACTGCAATAAGATTAAGTGATTACGATCATTTAATACTACTTGCAGGAAGATATGAAGGCATTGATGAAAGATCAATGCAATATATTGATGAAGAAATATCAATAGGTGATTTTACACTGAGTGGTGGTGAAATTCCTGCTATGGCTATAATTGATAGTGTAGCTCGATTACTACCTGGTACTTTAGGTGATAAAGATTCTGCCATTGAAGATTCTTTTGTTTCAGGTTTGTTGGATCATCCCCAATACACCAGACCAGAAGAATTTGAAGGGCATAAAGTTCCTGAAGTACTTTTATGTGGTGATCACAAAAAAATTGAATTATGGCGTTTGCAACAACGACTGGGAAACACCTGGTTAAAAAGACCTGACTTATTAGACAAATTGGAATTGTCTGAAAAAGAGCTTAAGTTGTTACAAACGTTTAAAAACGAATTAAAGATTTAATAATTTTATGGTTTATACCAGGAGTGAACAATGAGTAAATTAATTGATCAACTGGAACAGGAACAAATGAGTAAAGAAATCCCTGAGTTTTCACCAGGTGATACTGTCGTTGTTCAAGTGAAAGTAAAAGAGGGTGAAAGAGAGCGATTGCAAGCATTTGAAGGCGTAGTAATTGCTATTAAAAACCGTGGACTTAATTCATCATTTACCGTAAGAAAGATTTCTTATGGTGAAGGTGTTGAAAGAGTTTTTCAAACTTATAGCCCAATGATTGCTGAAATCAAAGTTAAAAGACGTGGTGATGTAAGACAAGCTAAATTATATTATCTCAGAGAACTTAGTGGTAAAGCAGCCAGAATCAAGGAAAAACTTGATACAAAAAAATAACAAAAGGGAGTGTAAACTCCCTTTTTTATGTGAAGTTCACACAGTTTCTGCCATTTTCTTTCGATTTCAGTAAAGCCTTATCCGCATTTTCAATTCCTGAATTAAAATCTAAACATGAATTGATTTCTGATATCCCAAATGACAATGTCAACTTAGGTAAATATGCGTTAGCGCCTCTCTTCTTTACGGCGATTTTATCAAGTTTATTTCGTAAATTATTTACTACATCCTTGGCCTTAATTTTATCAGTTTTAGGTAATAAAATTAAAAACTCTTCTCCACCAAATCTGGATAAAATATCTTTGTAATTTAAATTTTTTCGTAAAGTGGATGCAATCAATTTTAATATCTGATCACCAACAATATGACCATGTTCTGCGTTGAACTTACTAAAACAGTCAATATCGCCTATAACAATCGATATGGGATAATTAGAATCAATATCTTCAATTTCTTCATATGCTGCCATTAAGCCACTTCTGTTTAAAATATCTGTCAAGGGATCATATAAAGCTTTGCTTTTATGGGATAAATGCTCTTTTTGTAAAGCTTTGATACTATTAGATGCTACTTCTAACTCCTTTTCTAACAATTGAGCTTTCTTATTGACAATTTCTGTTTCTTCCAATAACAATGCAATCACAGTAATTACCGAATTTGTTTTATTTTTTAATTTCTTTTTTGATGTTTCAAGGTTATTAATATAATTTTTAAAACTATCTTTTGTATCATCGATGGACATTTCAGTTTTTTTAACTAATTTCCCAACCTTTTTTGTAAACTCATTCAATTCAAAATCATGGTCACTAATAATATAATCATTATAAATTTGATAAATATCATCCTTAATATGCTCGCTATTTTTATTTAACATAGCGACTCTTGTTTTCAAATCAGGGTTTGGTTTATCAAACAATGTATAAGCAACGTGATAACATATTGGGTCGGTTGGTAAATGATAATCTCTTAACCATGTCAGAGCCTTTAGTGAAATAGATCCTGACTGTTTAATAGATATATTTTTTTCTGACATAAATTGTATCGAGTAGTAATAGATACATTTAATAATAGTAAAGAAAGTGGAAATGACAACATTAATAACAAATAAAAAAGCTGGCATAAGCCAGCTTTAATTATTTACATTTATTTCTATCTCGCCTCTGAGAAACCAT
>JAOUOC010000102.1 GCA_029880585.1 Gammaproteobacteria bacterium | reverse complement strand
ACCAAGGAACCTTTAATTCGAGGACTCAACTCATCCCTCAAGACATTAGAATTATTCTGTAATGTTTGCCAACACATTGAATTTAAAACAGATAAATGCAAGTCTGTTATTGATGAACCTATGTACGCCACCGATTACGCAGTTGAGCTGAGTCAACAAGGAGTACCATTTCGAGATGCCTACAAAAGGGTGGTAGAAGATTTTGACGTATTGCATCACCGAACACCAGAAATGAGTTTGAAGGCCCGAATTTCATCTGGTGCCTGTGCTAACTTGATGCTGAATGAGTTAAAGCTTCGTTTACAATCTTATGTCACAAAACAAGTCACTTAACTTTTAAAACTGAAATAAATTCAATCCTGATTTATTTTGCATAGTCAGACTTGTGGTTGAGGGCATGATCCTGATTCTGATAATTCGGTATCAAAAGTACTATTTTAACCTTAACCTGACTTAAAGAAACTGATAGACTGGACGGATTATGCCCCTGAGTGGAATTCAACAAAATCCATTGGTTGAAACATGCTAAAGAATATTTTTTCACATTTTAAAAAATCAGATGACGAAAGACCTCCAGCGGAACAACTTGATGATAATAAATCGGGTTCTTCTGCTTCCACCTTAAATGCCGATAGCATCAAGGCCATCATTGCCGATTTAAACGCTGCTTCAAGCTTTTTCAAGGAAGCTGGTTTTATCATGCAACAAATTGAAATAACCGCAGGTCAAGAACCTAAAATCACACCGCAATTCAGGCAGTTTCATGAACTAACCAGTGAGGAAGAAAATCACCTTCTGTCACAACTTGATGACAAGGCTATTATCAAATTTGTCATTATGTCTTTATTCAAATCCAGCAGATTACAGGGATTGTTTGAAAATACTGAGATGGAGTTGTACGGCATCGAAATCTGTATTACTGGCACACCTTCAGTTAAAACCATATTTAAACGTGACAATAGCCCTGTGCAGGTAACCAAGGCTACCCGACACTAAATTCAGCCAGTATTATCTATCAAATTGAAACTGTTCTAATCCAGCTTATGCCAGCTATCAACACCAGGCATCCAGTCTTTATATTTTTCTTTTCCACCACGACTTGCCCAATCTGAATCGATGGTTAAGCGAGAGCTGATACCGCCTCTGGGATTACAGTTCATTACAACCCTCAATCTTTCCGGCTCAAAAACTGCAATAAAATGGTCATACACAACGTTAATTAGTCTCTCATACGAAACCACTATATCTCTTAATTGATAAACATATTGTTTGAGAGCCTTCAATTCAATAATTTTATCTTTGGGATAAAAGGTTAAATACATAGTTGCAAAATCAGGCTGCTCGTGGACTCCTAAAAAGGTAAATTCCGGAATTTTGATATTAATTTCGTAAGCATCCTTGGAAGGGTTTGGAATTGCTACAAGAAGCGATTGACTGATCGCTTTGTAAGTTTTGGTTGTACCACTCATATTGTATGTCCGGTTGAGAGTTTAAATGCATTTTATTTGTAAAATGCGACTGTTATTTAAGGATAGCAAAAATAGCAAATTAAATTTTGAAATATCCGCTCAACATTTTAATAGTAAATAACTTGATTTTATGCTTGCAAGTATGTTCTGATATCTCGAATATTTTATATGATATTTATTTAACAACAACAAAAATCAAATGCTTAATAGCTTTTTAATCTATTTTTTCAAAAATTAATCGACACTAGTATTGTGTTAAAACAAAGTGAGGGTAACCCATTGAAAAAACACATCATCACCAGCGCCATTTGTCTGACATTGTTGGCAGGTTGTGGGCAAGAGGAAAAAACTGAAGTTAATACAGAAACAAAACCAGCAGTACTTGGTTCAGGGATCACAATTGCCAATATGGATACCAGCACAAGACCACAGGATGACTTCTATCAATATGTAAATGGTACATGGTTAAACAACACAGAAATTCCTTCTGACAAATCCACTTATGGCTCGTTTATTATTCTGAGAGATCAATCAAGAGATAATGTAAATACTATTATCGAAGAAATGTCAGCACTATCAGATGTTGAGCAGGGTTCTGATGCTCAAAAAATCAGAGATCTCTATTTAAGCTACATGGATATTAAAAAGCTGAATGAATTGGGTGCTTCACCTCTAACAAGTGAATTAGAAAAAATTGATGCCATCTCAAACTATGATGAAGTCGCTTTATACTTTGCTGAGACTGAAATATTAGGCATTTCTGCCCCATTCGGATTTTTTGTGAATAATGATTCAAAAGACCCTGTTAACTATATCGTTTATTTGACTCAGTCAGGTTTGGGATTACCAGATCGTGAATACTATCTTGCAGATAATGAAAAAAGTGCTCAGCTACGAATTGATTATAAAAATCATATTATGGCAATGCTAAATCTTGCAGACTTCAAAAATGCTGACGAAATGGCAACCAGTGTTCTGGATGTTGAAACTGAAATTGCAAAGATCCACTGGAAAAGAGAAGACAGAAGAGATAGAGACAAAACATACAACAAAATAGAAACTGCAAAATTATCTGAACTGATGGCAAACTTTAATTGGGATGCCTATCTTTCACATGCCGGTATTATTAGCAGTGAAAATATTGTTGTCAGAGAAAAAAGCTATTTTGAAGCATTGGACAATCTCTTCACAAAAATTTCAATTGATGAGTGGAAAAGCTATTTAAAATGGTCTCTTATTCGCGGCAAAGCCAATATTTTAGGTGATACCTTTGAAAATGAGAGATTTGCTTTTTATGGTAAAAGGCTTCGTGGCACACCACAGCAGGAAGAAAGATGGAAAAGAGGAGTAGATTCAGTTAATGGTCTTCTTGGGCATTTGGTTGGAAAAGTTTATGTACAGAAACATTTTAAACCTGAAGCCAAACAAAGAATGTCGGAATTGGTTGAAAATCTTAGAGAAGCCTACAAGCAGTCAATTATTGATTTGGAATGGATGAGTGAAAACACAAAAAAACAGGCTCTGGAAAAGTTAGCTAAATTTACTCCTAAAATTGGTTATCCTGATAAATGGCAGGATTACTCAGCGCTAGAAATTATTCCTGGAGACTTGTTCGGTAACTACCAAAGAGCTGCATTATATAATCACAATAGACAAATCAACAAATTGGGCAAACCAATTGATAAAACAGAATGGGGAATGACACCGCAAACCGTTAATGCCTATTACAATTCTGTGAATAATGAAATTGTGTTTCCGGCTGCCATTTTACAACCACCGTTCTTTAATATGAGTGCAGACGATGCAGTAAACTATGGTGGGATTGGCGCAGTTATTGGTCATGAAATGGGACATGGATTTGATGATCAGGGTTCAAAGTCTGATGGAGATGGGGTTCTGAGAAACTGGTGGACTGAAAAAGATTTGGAAGAGTTTAAAATGCGTACTGGCCAATTGGTTGAGCAATACAATCATTTTGAAGCCTTACCTGAAGAGTTTGTTAATGGACAACTCACTTTGGGTGAAAACATTGGAGATTTGGGCGGTATGACAGTTGCTCACAAAGCCTATATGCTTTCTCTTAATGGAAAGAAATCTCCTGTTCTTGACGGATTCACTGGCGAAGAAAGATTCTTTATGGGTTGGGCGCAAGTCTGGGCATACAAGTTCAGAGATGAAGCCTTGAAACTTAGATTGAAAACTGACCCGCATTCACCAGCACCTTTCAGAACCAATGGTACTTTGATGAATATGCCGGAGTTTATGAAAGTTTATGATGTCAAACAAGGTGACAAAATGTATCGTAAACCGGAAGAACGTGTAAAAATCTGGTAATAGATACATCCGAAAATGAAAAAAATTAAGGGAAGCTTATGCTTCCCTTTTTTATTGCTAGTTGACAGATACCATGGACCTAAAACCGGTATTTTACACCAATTTCAAGCCCGCCATAATTTGTTCCTCTATTAGTTAACATATACTGAGTATATCCGAACTTGATATTCACATTATCTTCAACTTTGTTCTCAACCCCAAACCCCAAAGCCATACGAGATTCATTTGAAGTATAAAAAAATGTCTTCTCTTCTATTGTTGTCCCACCAATAAGTGTATACCAATGGAATTCTTCATTTTTGTCATAATGTCTTATAAAATAAAGTCCCTTTATCGATGAGATTTCAATTGTTTCAGAAAAACCACCAGATATAACTGTTTTAGAAGTACCTTTTCCTAACCGCGCTTCAACACTCCAGTTATCAGAAAAATCATACTGATATTCAAAAGTGTTGACGGTAACATTTCCATTTCCACTACTTTGATCATAATTACCTGATGTAATGCTCATTCCAAATGAATGAGGCTTATTATTCTCAGCTATCACAAAATTGACTGGAGCTAATACAATTAATATAAGAACTTTTAAATAGCTTTTCATTTTATTCTCCTTTATTTGTTATTTATGTTTTATTTTAGACGAAACGCCAAAGACTGTTTAACCTCCGGCCATTCACCTTCAATAATCGAAAAAACTACCGTATCACGATAGTTACCATTTGCCATAATTCTATGATTCCTTAAAATTCCATCCTGTTTGGCACCTAGTCTGGCAATCGCATTTCTGGATTGGTGGTTATGCCAGTGCGTTCTGAATTCAACTGCAATACATTGCCATGTTTCAAATGCATGCTTCAGCATCAAATATTTGCATTCAGTATTCACAGCCGTTCGCTGATAGCTTTTGGCATACCAGGTATAACCAATTTCGACGCGTCTATCTTCTTTTGTCGCTCGACAAAAACGGGTACAACCAATAATTTTACCTGACTGATTTTCGATAACGACAAAGGCTAATGAAGTTCCCTTTTCAAATTGTTCTAATGCTGACGCAATATAACCATCTATCGTTTCAGCTGAAGGTACCAGGGTATACCACAACTCCCATAACTTTCCGTCTGATACTGCTTTAACCAGCTCATCCTTATGTTTAAATTTCAATGGTGTTAAAGTGACATGTTTGCCAATAAGTTCTATTGGCTCTAGCCATTTGTTCATTTTGTTTTTTCGTCCCTACGTTGTTTTTGAATTCTATTTTTGTTTATTGCCTGGCGGCAGGGTTTTATCCCAATTCAGTACATTATATTTTTTCAATATTTTTATCGTTTTATCAATTGGCAAGGCTTCCAGTTTGTTTCCCCTACCCTCAATGGTTGTCGCTTTTAAAAGCGCATTATATATCGCCTCTTCAGTCGCTTCTACAGTTGCGGTAAATAAAGGTGACATTGAAGATGGCAAAAGTGTTTCTGTAGCAATTGGCTTGTCACTTGTTCTTTTACGTCTTACCTGATCTGCTGTTGAAAAAGCAATCACATAATCGCCAGAATCATTTTCAGCAACCGAACCTGTTCTGGCCAATCCCATCATTGATCTTTGTGCTAATCGCTCCAGATTTCTTGCATCAAGAGGTGCATCAGTGGCCACCACAATCATAATAGAACCTTTACTGACAGGCTGATTATTTTTGATGTCTTTTTCCAGCTCCTGTTGGTAGGCATAAGCATTTAACTCACGACCGACTGGTGCACCATTCATAGTCAGTGTCGCTCCAGCTAACAGATTGCTCTGAACCAAAACACCAACAGTATAGCCGCCCAAAGATTTGGGTAACACGCGAGAGCTTGTTCCTATGCCACCTTTCCAATGATAGGTTTGTGTACCCGTTCCAGCTCCAACACTGCCCTCTTCAACAAATCCTGACTTGGCATTTTCAATGGCTGCGACAACATGTTTTGCTTTAACCGGTTTTGCCCACATATCATTAACAATACTGTCATTGGTTTCCCCTACAACCGGATTCACAGTATGCTCATAAGCGTCTGGTAATGAAAGAAGATGTTCCACCATGGCATCAGCCGCAGTCCAGACACATAAGGTGCAAGTCAATAAAATAGGTGTTTCAATTTCGCCAAATTCATGAATTTGACTTAAACCAACCGACTTGCCATAACCATTTCCCGCGTAAAACCACGCTGGTATAGGTTTTTTATAAAGGTCGCCTGATGCCGGAATAATTGCCGTAACACCGGTATGAATATTGGGCTCCTTAATAACAGTAGCATGACCAACTTTAACACCTTTAACATCGGTGATAGCATTGTATTTTCCAGTAGGGAATGTCCCAACCACCAAACCAATATCTCTGGCTCTCGGTCTTTGTTCTGCAAGAGTTTGGCTTGAAAAAATAATCAGAATTAATAATATACTTACCGTTTTTAAATACGTCATAAATGATACCGCTCTTAAAAGCTGATTATTGCCAGTTATTGCCCCAGCTTTTTTAATACTGCCAAATAATCATCAATAATTTGATTTTCATCATCATGATGACCTTGCCTGACTTGCCATTTTCCTGACACCATAACATTTTTTATTGGCAATTTCTCGCAAGCAAAGATTGCAGCATCCAATATTCGTTCAACTGGCTTGGCATAAAGGTTAGGATGATTTGGATCCAGAACAATAAAATCAGCACGTTTGCCGACTGCAATTTCACCAACATTCTGGTTTATGGTTAATGCACCATTTTGAGCTGCGTGACGATACAAATAAGTACCAACTGATGTTTGTTGATCATCACATAATATTGACCTTTGTTGTTTAATCAAACGCTGGGCATATTCCAGTGTTCTTAACTCATCAGCAACATTTACGGCAATATGAGAATCAGAACCAATTGACAAGCTACCTCCTTGCGCAAGGAACTGCTGAGTCGGGAAAATACCATCTCCCAGATTCGCTTCGGTGGTTGGACAAATACCTGCAACGGCTTCACTTTGAGATAGTTTTCTTATTTCTTCATCATTCAAATGGGTCGCGTGAATTAAACACCAGTTTTGATCCGGATTAAAATTATTTAACAACCATTCAACCGGCCTTTGACCATAATGCGCCACACAATCATTTACTTCCTGTTGTTGTTCGGCAATATGAATATGAATGGGTGATTGAGGATCCAGTTTTCTGATATAAGGAATGACTTCGTTTAATTGTTCCTGACTTACAGCTCTTAATGAATGAGGTGCAATGCCCAGTTTCATGGTTTTGTTTTTCTGAATAAGGAGAGACAGCTTTTCAACTAACGTACAATATTGTTCAGTTTGATGAATAAATCGCCCCTGTTGTTGTCTTGGTGATTGATGACCAAAACCTGCATAGGTATATAAAACGGGCAACAAGGTTAAACCAATACCAGTTGATTCAGCAGCACCTATGATCTGATGAGACATCTCGGCAATATCATCGTATGGTTGACCATTCGATTGATGATGGAGATAATGAAACTCGGCAACCGCTGTATAGCCAGCTTTTAACATTTCCAGATAAAGGTAACGTGCCACAACATAAGCATCATTTGGCGTCATGTTAGTGACAAAACGATACATAATGTCGCGCCAGCTCCAGAAGCTGTCAGAGGGATTGGCTCGGTATTCAGAAAAACCCGCAAAGGCACGCTGGAAAGCATGTGAATGGCAATTCACCATACCAGGGATCAAAATACCATCAACATTTTCTGCTTGTGAGTCCCGTCCTGTTTCAATTGATTCTATATAGCCAGCTGAATTAATATTCAGCGTAATATCTTTTTGCCATTGGTTACCAATTAAAGCGGTTTCAGCGTATAATTTGCTCTTTATTGTCATTTAAACCTGAATAAATTAGCGGTTGAAAAAACCAATGATAAATGGCTAACCAACAACAATAAAGCGTTTTTTGGATAAAGCATGAGTTCTGTTTTTGATTTAGTTGTTCACAACGTCAATATCGCAACAATGGCAGAGGCTGAAGATTCTGATGGTTATGGCATCATAGAAGATGGTGCTGTCTGTATTGATGATGGCAAAATTGTCAGAGTCATCGCCAATTGTGAAAACAATAGCGAAACAATCGAGTCTGAACATACCATCGATGGTCAGGGACGCTGGATGACGCCAGGCTTAATCGATTGTCATACCCATCTGGTTTATGGTGGTAATCGCGCCAAAGAATATGAGATGCGCCTGCAAGGTGTTTCATACGAAGAAATCGCCAAACAAGGTGGTGGTATTGTTTCAACGGTAAAAGCAACTCGCGAAGCCTCAAAGCAGGAATTATTTGAAAGTGCTGCAAAAAGACTCAGTTATTTGATTGATGAAGGCGTTACCTGTGTAGAAATCAAATCGGGCTACGGACTTGATTTGCAAACTGAGCTGAAAATGCTGGAAGTTGCCGATCAGTTAGCCCAGTTCTCCCCTGTTGAAATCAGTAAAACCTTTCTTGGTGCCCATGCCGTACCACCAGAATACAAAAATCGTAGTGATGAATATATCGATCTGGTTTGTAATGAAATGATGCCAGAACTCAATAAAAGAGGCTTAATTGATTGTGTTGATGCATTTTGCGAAGGGATAGGGTTTAGTCTGGAGCAAACCAAAAAGGTTTTTGATACTGCCAAATCTCTCGGCTTGCCTGTCAAGTTGCATGCTGAACAATTATCAAATCTTGGTGGGTCTAAATTGGCCTGTGAATACAATGCCTGGTCAGTAGATCATCTGGAATATTTATCTGAAGATGATGTCTCATATCTGGCTAAATCTCAAACAGTTGCAACCTTGTTGCCTGGCGCATTT